>NZ_JARVRU010000016.1:0-101837 GCF_030209535.1 Lysinibacillus sp. fls2-241-R2A-57 | reverse complement strand
GATAAATCGCGAAATTGTTCCGATAAAACACAAATTTATTCCGATAAATCTCTCAACCACGCTTTGTCGCTGCCGTTGCGCTTCGCTCCACTTTCGTCGCAGAGAACTTGTCGCTGCCGTTACGCTGCCGTTACGCTACCGCTTCGCTCCACTCCACTTTCGCGGCAGAAAAATGAGCTCCCCTTTAGGGCAGCTCATTTCTTGTAACTAATTTGTAACTAGTCTTTTATATAGTGTTTACATAGCAACGAAAGCGCTTTCTTTTTAGTTCATTATGAAAGGGGTTATGGGATGAAGAAGCATTGGTTATTTGTGCTTTTATTAATGTTGGCGATGTTGATGGTGGCTTGTAATTCGGATGATACGAAGGATAGTTCAACTGGTGGTAAGGCTTCGGAGGATGATACAAAGGGGACTACTGAGGAAGGCGGGACTATTAAAATTGGGGTGCTTGCGTCATTGACGGGTGCTCTTGAGTCGTATGGGAAACAAACGCAGCGTGGCTTTGATTTAGGGATTGATTACGCTACAGGCGGTACGATGGAGGTTAATGGTAAGAAAATTGAGATTGTTTATGAAGATACAGAAACAAAGCCTGAGGTTGCGGTACAAAAAGCAACGAAGCTATTAGAGGATGATAAGGTTGATTTTTTAGTAGGTTCCTCTAGCTCTGGGGATACGCTTGCTGTACTACCACTTGCGGAAGAATACGAAAAAATTATGGTTGTGGAGCCTGCCGTAGCGGATAGCATTACGGGCGCAGAATTTAATGACTATATTTTCCGAACAGGTCGAAATTCTTCTCAGGACGCTTATGCAGCAGCTGCAGCAATAGCTGGAAAGGATGTTAAAATTGCAACGTTTGCACCAGACTATTCTTTTGGCTGGGATGGGGTGAATGCATTTAAAACTGCTGCGGAGAAGCTAGGTGCAAAAATTGTTTTAGAGGAATATGCAGATCCGGCAGCAACTGATTTTACGTCTAATTTGCAAAAAGTAATTGATGCAAAACCAGATTATTTATTTGTTGTATGGGCAGGAGCAAACTCACCGTGGAATCAAATTGCAGATTTAAAAATTCAAGAAAAGGGCATTAAAATTTCAACAGGTGCACCAGATATTATTGCACTAAAATTTATGAATCCATTAATAGGTATGGAAGGGTTCTCTGTTTATTATCACACATTACCACAAAATGGTGTGAATAAATGGTTGGTTGATGAACATAAAAAACGCTTCAATGAGGTTCCGGATTTATTTACGCCTGGAGGAATGTCCGCTGCGATCTCTATTGTAGAGGCTTTGAAGAAATCAGAGGGTGACGCAGATGCGAAAAAACTGATCGGTATTATGGAAGGGATGTCATTTGAAACGCCAAAAGGAACAATGACTTTCCGAAAAGAAGACCATCAAGCATTACAGTCGATGTATTCGATCCGTCTTGAAAAACAAGAGGGGGTAGATTATCCGGTTCCAGTACTAATTCGTGAGCTTAGCCCTGAAGAAACAGCCCCTCCAATTATGAATTAGTGAAGTTGGAGACAGAATGACAATTCTGTCTCTCTTCATCTACTTTTATTTGAGAATGGATGAAGAGAGATAGAAGTGTTAGAAAGGAGAATACGATGGATCCTATTTTACGAACAGAAAACTTAACGATTCGTTTTGGAGGACACACAGCTGTCGACCATGTGAATTTTAATATGCCAGAAAAGCATTTGAAATCAATTATTGGACCAAATGGAGCTGGCAAAACAACTTTCTTTAATTTGATTAGTGGAGAGTTACAGCCGACTGTAGGGGATGTTTATTTTAAGGGACAATCACTTGCCCAAAAGTCAGCCATAGAAAGAACAAGAATGGGGCTTGGGCGATCTTTTCAAATTACGAATGTTTTCCCGAACTTGACGGTTTTAGAAAATGTCCGTTTAGCTGTGCAATCAAAGGAGAAAGTACGCTACCAATTATTTCGCCATTATAAAAGTTATAAAGCGATCACAGAAAAAGCAGAGGAACTTTTAACGCTTGTTTTACTTGACAATAAAAGGGATGCCCTAACAACAATGCTGTCTCATGGGGAAAAGAGAAAGCTTGAAATTGCTATGTTGTTAGCTCTTGATACGGAAATCCTTTTGCTTGATGAACCAACGGCTGGTATGTCTTTAGAGGAGGTACCGACGATATTAGAGGTTATACGCACCATAAAAAAACAGGGCGATAAAACAATTCTCCTCATTGAGCACAAGATGGATATGATTCTAGATTTGTCGGATTCGATTATGGTGCTGTTTAATGGCCAGCTTCTTGCGGATGGAACACCAGAGGACATCATGAAAAACGAAACCGTACAAAATGCTTATTTAGGAGGTCTGTACGATGAACACCTTACTGAAATTAAATGATGTTCACACGCATATCGGTCAATACCATATTTTGCAGGGGGTCAATTTTGAGGCCATGGAGGGGCAAGTAAGTGTCCTGCTTGGAAGAAATGGTGCAGGTAAAACTACCACTTTAAAAACGATTATGGGGTTAACACCTGCTTCAAAGGGAGAGGTAGAATTTCGTTCGCATTCAATTAAGAAAAGCCCTACCTATAAAGTGGCGAAATTAGGAATAGGCTATGTACCTGAAAATCAAGGGATATTTGCAGATTTAACAGTAGAGGAAAATATGAAAGTGGCGATGCGAAAAGAAGATACAGCTACTTTAGAGCGACAAAATTATGTGCTGGAGCTGTTTCCTGATTTAAAGAAATTTTGGAAGAAGGCTGGTGGACATCTTTCGGGTGGTCAAAAACAAATGCTGTCGATGGCCAGGGCATTTATCAATGATAGTAAGTTAATTTTGATTGATGAGCCTTCAAAAGGACTGGCACCAATAGTGGTAGAGAAAGTAATGGAGGCCATCGTTGAAATGAAAAAGCAAACGTCCATTGTACTTGTAGAACAAAACTTTATTATGGCGAGTCGAATCGGTGATACGTATACATTAATTGATGACGGGAGAACGGTTCACTCAGGTAAAATGCAGGATCTTATCCATCATGAAGAACTAAAAAGAAAATATCTTGGAATCGGATAAAGGTGGTGTACTTTATTGGAGCTATTCGTAAATTTAGTCATTAATGGCCTAGCGACTGGCATGTTAATTTTTTTACTGGCGGCAGGTCTAACGTTAATTTTTGGATTAATGGATGTTTTGAACTTTGCACATGGTGGTTTATTTGTGTGGGGGGCTTATGCGGGGATCTTTACGTATATGTTCACAGAGAGCTTTCTTATTGGAATTGTAGGTGCCATTGTAACGGGAGCTTTATTAGGCCTCATTACAGAAAAATTAATTATTACTCCTGTGTATGGCAATCATATTCAACAAATTTTAATTACATTAGGGCTGATGCTCGTGCTACAGGAGATGATTAAAGTTGTTTTCGGTCCAAATGGTGTGGCCGTTAAAACGCCTAGTTATTTATCAGGAAGCTGGGAAATTGGAGACGTAATTATCATAAAATATCGATTATTTATTATTGTAGTAGGTTTTGTGATTTTCGGTATTTTCCAGTACATGCTGAAGCGTACAAAGATTGGGCTAATCGTTCGAGCTGGTGTACAGGATAAAGAAATGGCACAGGCACTTGGCATTCATATTAAACGGGTATTTTTATATGTCTTTATGGTCGGAGCGGCACTTGCAGCCCTCAGTGGTATGTTAATGGCTCCGTATTCAGGTGTGATCTATGCGGAAATGGGCATGGAGTATGCGATTTTAGGTTTTATCGTTGTCGTTATTGGCGGGATGGGCAGTTTTTCAGGTTCGCTACTAGCAGCGATATTAGTCGGTTTAGCAGGTAGCTTTATGGCGTATTATGTGCCAGTGTTATCGCTTGCGGTCAATATGATATTAATGGCGATAGTATTAATTTTCCGTCCACAAGGATTATTTGCAATGCGAAAGGAGAGATCGACATGAAAAATAAGCTTTCATTAAAGTGTGTAGGCTTTTTCCTCATGCTGGCAATATTAGTGCTTCTCCCTTTCGTCAATGATTCAAGGACGCTCATAATTTTATTAACGCAAATCTTTATTTTCGGTATTTTAGCGATGAGCTATGATATTCTCCTTGGCTACACAGGGATTGTGTCGTTCGGGCATGCGATGTTTTTTGGAATAGGTGCCTACACAACGGCAGTCATGCTGAAACAAATGGATACAACTCTTTCGATATTTTTATTATCAATCGTAGTCGGTATGTTGCTAGCGGGGTTCATTAGCTTTTTAGTAGGGTTACTGACACTGCGATTAAAAAGTCATTTCTTTGCGATGCTGACATTAGCTTTTTCAGGACTATTTTTAGTCGTTGCAGAAAAATGGCGTTCGGTCACTTATGGAAATGATGGTTTTACGTTCAGAGCACCAGAACTATTTAGAGATAGAATGACGTTTTATTTCTTCGTCCTGGCATGCTTAGTCGTTATTTTTATTGCGTTATATCGCTTCGTGAACTCACCAACTGGTCGAATTTTAATTGCTGTTCGGGAAAATGAACAACGAACTAAATCATTAGGCTACAACACCTTACATTATAAAGTGATTGCATCAGTTGTCGCAGGGACCGTTGCAAGCTTAGCAGGCTCTTTATATGCTGTATCACTCCGATTCGTCAATACGAGTGTGATGACAATGGACATTACGCTAGATGCGTTATTGATGACGATTATTGGGGGTGTTGGCACATTAGTTGGACCATTGCTCGGAGCGGGTGTTATTGAATATGCACAGCATGCACTTTCAGGATTAGCCCGTGATTATCCAATATTTGAACGTTGGATTATTTTCTTTGGGATTCTTTATATTTTAGCTGTTATCTTTTTCCCAAAAGGAATTATTGGATCACTGCGCATGCTGTATTGGAAATGGAGATTAAAGATAAAAGAAAGAAAAACAACGGGTGCCCTGTCGCAGGAAAAGGAGCGATTTGAATGACTGTAGGCATTGTAAGTACCGGAATTTATATTCCACAAACAAAAATGACATCTAAAGAAATAGCAGTACGTTCTACTATTCCAGAAGATATTATTCGACAAAAAATGGGCATCTATGAAAAGCCTATTCCTGGTGAGCATGATCATACCGTTCAAATGGGTGTTTGGGCCGCTCAGGAGGCTATACGCAAGGCTAATATCGAGCCTAAGGATATTGATGTTGTTATTTATATGGGGGAGGAGCATAAGGAATATCCCCTGTGGACGGCCTCTATAAAAATGCAGGAGGAGCTTGGGGCCGTAAATGCTTGGGCATTCGATGTGCAATTAAGATGCGGCACGACTATAATGGCTCTAAAATTAGCAAAAAGCTTAATGGCATCAGATGATTCTATTCAAACTATTCTGTTGGCAGGTGGCTATCGAAATGTTGATTTTATTGATTACAGTAATCCTCGAACACGCTTTATGTACAATTTAGCAGCTGGTGGAGGCGCTATCCTTCTACAAAAAAACTATGATAAAAACCAATTATTAGAGGCGGATATCATGACGGATGGCTCGTTCTCGGAGGATGTGGTCGTGCCTGTTGGTGGTACTAAGAAACCTTTGACACCATTTGATTTAGAGAATAATTTATATCAACTTGATGTCATAGATCCGATAGGGATGAAGGAGCGCTTAGAACAAAAATCTTTAAGCAATTTTTTGAAGGTCATTCGAACATCTCTGGCGAAAAGTGGATTAAGTGAGGAAAATCTTAGCTATTTAGCGATGCTTCATATGAAAAGATCTGCTCATCATTATATTTTATCTGAACTTGGTCTAGAGCAGGAGCAATCCATATACTTAGAAAATTATGGTCATATCGGACAGATTGACCAAATATTATCATTGCAGTTGGCGGTAGAAGAAGGTTGTATTCACGATGGAGACATCGTCACACTTGTAAGTGCAGGTATTGGCTATGTATGGGGAGCTATGACAATTCGATGGGGCTAAGGGGGAAATGCGATGTTAAAAACTGTTGAGCTATCAAATGGAGAAACGATTGCTTATCGTAAACGTCATGGGGGAGAACGTGTTTTATTACTTATTCATGGCAATATGACATCCTCTAAGCATTGGGATGTTTTAATAGATTCATTGGATGAGAAATATACAATTTATGCAATGGATTTACGAGGTTTTGGTGGTTCATCTTATCATAAACCAATTTCTTCGATTAAAGATTTTAGCGATGATGTGAAGCTTTTTGTGGATGCCATTCAATTGAAACAGTTTGACATGATTGGCTGGTCTACGGGCGGAGCAGTATGTATGCAATTTGTCGCAAATTATTCAGGTTATTGTCAGCAACTTATTTTACTAGCCTCGGCATCTACGAGAGGCTATCCATTTTACACAGATTTAGGTACTGGCAATCAAGCATCTTTAAAAAGGGCATTTTCTTATGAAGAGGTACTCGTCGATACATCAAAAACAAAATTAGTTCAAGGTTTGTACGACTCGAAAAATGTGCAAGGCTTACAGGCGATTTGGAACGCCCTTATATACACACATCAGCAACCAAGCACGAAACAGTATCAGGAATATGTGGAGGATATGCTGACGCAAAGAAATTTAGCTGAAGTTTATCATGCATTAAATGCCTTTAATATTAGTGCAGTTGACAATGAGGTCGCGAAAGGAACTCAAGAAGTACAACAGATCACCATTCCTGTCTTAATGTTAAGAGGGGATCGTGATTACGTTATAACAAAAGAAATGAATGATGAAACAATGCTCGATTTAGGTGCCAATGCACAATTTGTTAGCTTAAAAGACTGCGGTCACTCCCCATTAATTGATGATTTAACACAGCTTACATCTGAAATCGAAGCTTTTTTAGAAATTGGAGGAAAGAATTATGCGTTTAAACAATAAGGTTGCCATAATTACAGGAGCTGCAAACGGAATTGGCTATGCTGCTGCTGAACGATTTATAGAAGAAGGCGCATTCGTTGTTATTGCGGATTTTGACGAGGAGGCTGGTGTATTAGCTACGCGGCAATTAGGAGATCAGGCATTATTTGTGCAAGTAAATGTTGCGGATAGAGAGAGTGTCAAAAAGTTAGTTGCAACGGTCATAGAGCATGCGGGCCGAGTCGATATTTTAGTGAATAATGCAGGTATTACACGTGATGCGATGTTAACGAAGATGACAGAGGATCAGTTTCAACAAGTACTTGATGTTAATTTGACTGGCGTTTTTCATTGTACACAGGAGGTTATTCCACATATGGTTGCTGCCGGCGGGGGCAAAATCATTAATACATCTTCTGTTAGTGGTGTATATGGCAATGTTGGACAAACGAATTACGCTGCAACAAAGGCCGCTATTGTCGGCATGACAAAAACTTGGGCGAAGGAATTGGGACGTAAGGGTATCAACGTTAATGCGGTGGCACCTGGCTTTACAGAAACTGACATGGTGAAAAAAATGCCGGAAAATGTGTTAGCACAAATGCGTTCAGTCGTACCATTGCAAAGATTAGGCACACCAAGAGATATTGCCAATGCCTATTTATTTTTAGCATCTGATGAGGCTTCCTATGTCCACGGTCACACGCTTCATGTGGATGGGGCAATTATGATGTGATAAGGGGGCTTTCAAGATGTTTGTAGAGCAAGCCTGGATATTAAAACGTGCATCGTTAACACCTAAACGTCTAGCATTGGTGAACCTAGAAACAAAGGAGCAGTGGACTTATCAGCAATTAACGGAGGAAATTACAAAATGGAGTTATTTTTTTGAGCGACAAAACTTGCAGGTAGGGAGTCGTGTAGCCGTCTTTGCGAAAAATCACATCCAGCTTTTTGCCGTCTTATTCGCCTGTGGATTAAGGGGACTGATCTACGTGCCATTAAATTGGCGTATGAGTACGAAGGAATTAAATGATATTTTGACGGATGCTACGCCTTCCTTACTGCTTTACGATGAAGAAATGAATTGCCCTTTATCTTTAGAAAATATGCATTCCCTTCGTTTAGCGAGGGAAACGGCTACACTTAGCATTCGAGAGGTAGAACTGAATGATCCATGGCTAATGATTTATACTGGGGGCACAACTGGCAAGGCAAAGGGTGTTGTACTATCCTTTAATTCTGTTAATTGGAATGCCATCAATACCATTATTAGCTGGGGCTTAAATGATACTGATTGTACGTTAAATTATATGCCGTTGTTTCATACAGGAGGTTTGAATGCCCTATGTATTCCGCTGCTAATGGCTGGGGGTACGGTTGTTATTGCTGATAAGTTTGACGCAGAAACGGCACTTAAGGCAACGAATCAATATAAGACGACGATTTCGCTTTTTGTACCAACGATGTACCAAGCGATGATTGCGACGGATTACTTTAAGAAGAGTAGCTTCCCTTCTATGAAAGTATTTTTATCAGGAGGGGCACCATGTCCGTATCCAATCTATGATGAATTTTATAAAAAAGGACTATTTTTTAAAGAGGGCTACGGCTTAACGGAAGCAGGTCCAAATAATTTTTATATTGCTCGCGAGGATGCTTATTTGAAAAAGGGTGCTGTAGGAAAGAGCATGCAATTCAATGAAGCTAAAATTATCAATAGTGCAGGAGAAGGCTGTTCACCAAATGAAGTGGGCGAGCTATTGGTCAAAGGAAAGCATATGTTTCGGTTTTACTGGAATAATCAGCAGGAAACTGAAAAAATCATTCATGACGGTTGGTTAAAAACTGGTGATTTAGCCATGATGGATGAAGACGGTGACTTTTATATTGTCGGTCGCAGTAAGGAGATGATTATTTCTGGTGGTGAAAATGTTTATCCGCAGGAGGTTGAGCAATATATTTTACGCCATCAGTTAGTTCAAGAAGTCGCGGTGATTGGCGTAGAGGATAATTATTGGGGAGAAATTGTAGTAGCCTTTATCGTTTGTAATGATCGGGAAGATACTTTATTAGAGGAAATTAAAGAAATCTGTAGTAAGCATCTAGGTCGCTACAAAATCCCCAAAAAGATTATTGTCATCGATGAATTGCCAAAAACAAGTGTCGGAAAAATTGATAAAAAAGCATTACAAATGTATGTGAAAACTATGAATTAAAAGGAAGCGCTTGGAGATCCAGGCGTTTTTTCAGGTCTATAAATGAAATATTTTCTTATTGCTCAAAGCAACTTCTTCCTAGAATCATCCTAAATCGAGGAAGGAGTATTTATGTTAAAATATTGCGAGTGAAATCAGTTTCTTAAGGAAGTATCAAGAATATAATTCGGGAACGAAGAAAGGGCAGTACTAATATGGAAAACGTATCAAATGTAGAAAAAATGGAATCAATAAATTCTTTACAATCGACAATCAGAAAACTCGAAAATGCCTTGTCCCAGATGACTCAGAAAGGCGCAAATACTAAATTAGTGAAGAAACGACTCAAAGCTGTTTGCATTGGCTTAGCAATGCTAGAAAATGTTTGGAATCAAAGCCCCCATCAATATACCCCAGAAGATTTAGCTGAAGCTCGCAATGTTCTTACTGGTTTATTACCATCAATTGAGAACATATATATTAAGTCGAAGGTTGGTAGTCCCCAAAGAACGCTATTAGAAAGAAGAATCAAAGCGTTGGAACTAGCCGTTCAAGCGATTGATGAATATTCAATAACTAAATAAAGTATCAGGAGATTTAATAAGAAATCATAATAATCCTTTTGAAGAATATATACAGCCACTTCCTTAGCACTTCGCTTTCGCACAAAAACCATTTGTTGTTGCCCCGACGCCCCTAGGAGGAACGGAAATAAACCCTACGTTGTGAATTTACTGTCTTCCCACTGCTCACTAATTAGTGAGCAGTGGCTATGAAAAAATAAGATCAAGGGGAATAGAATGATTTCCATCTTCAATAAGTTCATACAATAATTGACAAACTAATAATAGTTAAGTAAACTTAACTTAACTAAATGTGAATTGGGGCTGATAAAACTGTGCATGATTATTTAATAATGATAGACCAAATCAATCAGAAGTTTGAGCAGTTCAAGTTGTTAGTTTTACAAGAAACCAAAGAGGTTGAGGAATTAGAAAACTTTCATTTAACCCCTCAACAAGAAATTATTATGTTTTATATCATTCGCAATGAGCCCTTAATCGCGAATGAAATTGCAAATCATTTTGGTATTTCAAAAAGTGCGGTTAGCCAAGTAATTTCAAAGCTCGAAGAAATGAAAATGATCTATCGACAAGAGAATTCAATAAACCGTAGAGAGACCTTTATTTATCTTGGGGATAGAGGTCAAGAGTTTCATCAGCTTCTAAATAAAATTGACGCAATTCTTGTTGAAAAATATTATTCGAAAGTTAGCTTAACAGAGTTAAAAAATGTTCTTGATACATTAAATAAGATTGTCGGAACTAATGAAAACAAAGGGAGTTAAGATAATGGAGAAAAATTTGAAACAACTAACGAATCGTATACATTATTTGCCGCATGATCCTGATACAGATCGACCAATACTGTCTGTCATTTGTGGGAATCAGCAAACCCTAATTGTAGATGCAGGAAATTCTGATAAACATGCTAAGTTATTTTTTGATGAACTAAATCAAAGCCAAATTGCTAATTATCATTCTGTAGTATTGACGCATTGGCATTGGGATCATAGCTTTGGAACAAATCAGATGAATCTCTTAACCATTGCACATGAAAACACAAAAATGCATCTTGAAAAAAT
This sequence comes from Lysinibacillus sp. fls2-241-R2A-57, assembly GCF_030209535.1. Taxonomy (NCBI): domain Bacteria; kingdom Bacillati; phylum Bacillota; class Bacilli; order Caryophanales; family Bacillaceae; genus Lysinibacillus; species Lysinibacillus sp. fls2-241-R2A-57. The sequence goes on along the minus strand of NZ_JARVRU010000016.1, from coordinate 91,105 downwards.
GATGGAATTTGATTGGACAGATGAAGCGTTAAATAATCGTGTCGAAAAAGGCCTAGAGAATCAATTTTGTTCCGACATGATAAAAAAAGAATTTGGAGAAGACAGAAATATTACCATCAAATTACCTAATATTACTTTTAAAGATAAATATGAGATTGAATTAGGTGGTATTCGGTGTGTAGTCAAACATGTAGGTGGAGATCATTCTGATGACTCATCACTTATTTATGTAGAGGAAGAAAAGGTACTTTTCTTAGGGGACTGTTTGTATCCAAGTATTTACACACAACAACCACAATATAAAATTGAAAATGTTAGACATCTCTTAGAAAACATCGAAATGTTTGATGCCGAAATTTATGTACTTTCGCATGAGCCCCCATTGTCTAAAGAGGAGTTTATGGGGTATATAATGTTGTTGAAGTTAATTTGTGATTTAACAGAAAAACAGCAAAGAAACCATTCGAATTTGGTTAATGAACTATCTACTCAACTGAATCGTAAATTAAGTCAGATAGAAGAAGAAATAGTATTTTGTTTTATTAACGGGTTATCAGTTGATTAAAATAAAGTTGTAAGTGGTATGTAGTTCCATTATAGAACCGAAAAAACGCTTGGAGATCCAGGCGTTTTCCAATTCTACAAATGAAATGTTTCCTTTATGCTTAAAGCAACTTCTTCAGCACTCAAGTTTGTGTTGTTGATCTTGAGATAATTTGGATATTTTAATTCGCCCTCTAAGGAATTTAATCTGTATTTTTCCATTGAGCTTTTCAAATCCTTTTCGGACCATTCAATATCTCTTTTTGAAGGTTTATGCTCAAGTCGATTACCGCTTTTATTTCTTTCCAATCTTTCTATTACATCAGCTTCAAGCTCTACATAATAAACAGTACCACCTCTAGATTCAAAAAGCTTTGCAAGATCGTCGACATAATCCCAATCCTTCTGCATATCAAATGCCCAGACATAAGTAAAAATTAACCCATACAAATTACTTTTGGATACCTCTTCGAATATTTCCTGACGAAACAAATTAACCAATCTTTTTCCTTCTGTTGTACCATAACCAAAAAAATGACCAACCAAATCAATCGTCATATGGTTATGAAAAAGCTTCAAATCCGTTAATTTAGCTAATTCCTGTCCAACAGTCATTTTTCCAACTGCTTGAGGACCAAATAGTAAAATAAGTTTCATAAACTCTCCCCTTTTAAAAGATATATTAACATAAATTTAAAATTACACCATAAAAATGAAGAATTTTAGTTCACCAGCGAGAGATGATGGTGACATTATGTTGTTAAAGTGTATGTTATACGGATAAGTTGATTGGAGTGAAGACTGGGTGACTTCTCGGGGATTAGGTCACAGATGAGACCCTGGAGCAAAGCGGATGTTTTCTGTGCGAAAGCGTAGTGTTAACGTAGCGGCAGCAACAAAGTGGCTCATCGGACGCCTTCAGGAAGCTCTGCTCCGTGCGAAAGCGAAGCGGCAGCAACAAATGTTTTATCTGTGCGAAAGCGAAGCGGCAGCAACAAAGCGCCCAGTCGGAACGGAAATCAACGACACGTTGTGAATTCATTGTATCTCCCTTAGCCACTGCTTACCAACAACTCATTTATATTAAAATTGTTAATTTATTGATAATGTATTGAAACTATTTATAGAATCATGTTTAATAAAAATGGTTTACATTTTATACATAATATTCCTGATTGATGTGAGAAAGGAGAGAAAACTTTGTGCGCACTTTTAAAATTAGTACGAAATTTAATTTGCTTTTAGTGGGCGTTATTCTGTTTTTAAGCATTATGATTGGATTTGTATCTCATATACAAGTGAAGCAAATTATGCTTAACAATTTTGAGAAGAGTATAACCCATATTTCAAAGGTTGGTTATATGCTGCTAGAAGAACGCTTTAAGGGCGATTGGGCCATAAAAGATGGTGAGCTTTACAAAGGGAATACGAAAATGGTTGATCAGGAGGCATTTGTGGATGAGGTAGGAGAAAGCATCGATGGTGGTGTAACCATTTTCCAAGGCACAAAAGGACTGATCACCAATCTACAGCTAAATGGAGAACGTTTAGTTGGCAAAGACGCAGATCCAAAAGTTGTTGAAAATGTAATGAATAAAGGGGAAACCTTCATAGGGGAAGCGGATGTAGTAGGAACAAAATATCTAACGCTATATTCACCAATTAAAGATGCAAATGGAGACATCATTGGGATGTGGTTTGTCGGTGAACCGATTGATGAGATGAATGCTATTATTTTCACATTTATTGGCAAGATACTCATTGTCTTATTCATCGGAGCTGTCATTGCAGTATTAGGAAGTTTCCTTTTCACAAGGGCTTTTGTCAAGCCACTTCATGAAATGAATGATCAGCTACGAGATATAGCTGATGGAGAGGGAGATTTAACAAAGCAGCTACAAATTAATTCAAAAGATGAAGCAGGTGAGCTTGCCCAATCTTTTAATAAAATGCTGACAAGCTTAAAAGTATTAATGCAACAAATAGCACACTCTTCTAAACAGGTTGATATATCTTCGGATGGCTTAACATCTAAAGCACAGCAAACGGCGGATATGACGAGACAGCTAACGTCAAGCTTACAAGATATAGCAACTGGTTCAAGAACGACTTTGCATAGTACAAGTGAGAGCTTACATGCAACGCAGGAAATGGCGGTTGGCATCCAACAAGTTGCTGAAACCGTTTCGACTCTTTCAGATGCTGCTGATTTAATGAGCAATGAGGCAGCACAAGGAAATGACTCTTTGAATCGTGTAATGACACAAATGACAATCATTAATGATTCATCTGACAATGTAGAGTCGCAGGTCCGAATATTAGGTGATCAGTCACAGCAAATAGGCAATATCGTTGATGTGATTACAAGTATCGCCGATCAAACGAACTTGCTTGCTTTAAATGCTGCTATAGAAGCGGCTCGTGCCGGAGAGCAAGGAAAGGGATTTGCTGTCGTTGCAGATGAGGTTCGTAAATTAGCAGAACAATCAAAGGAATCTGCGGATCAAATAGCATCACTTATTTTTTCTATTCAAAATAATACGGCCAATGTTATTACGGCCATTTCTAGTAACTCGAAGGAAACAGCAGCAGGTAGGGATGTTGTAGATGAAACAAAGCAGGTCTTCCACAAGATTATGCATTCGATTAAGGGAGTTAGTACTCAGCTACATGACATCTCTGCTGTAACAGAGCAAATGTCTGCCAGTATTGAAGAAGTTACAGCGTCAACAGAAGAGATGGCACGCATTGCCAACAAAGCAAGTGAAAGTACAGACCATGTTTCGCTTACATCGAAAGAGCAATTAGCTTTCATAGAAAATATGGCCACTTCCTCAAAAGAAATGGCACAACAGGCACATGAGCTGCAAGGCTTACTCAAAAAATTCCAATATTAAAGATGAGAAAACGCTTGGATATCCAGGCGTTTTTTTAATGGTGCGCCAGGCATGTGCAATAACTTGGTGCTGAAAGCCTACTACAGGCATGGCGGTAGGAACTGTTAGAGAAAGATAAGGGTGTTCATGAAATCGGAAGCGCCAAGCCGGAACGGAAATCAACCCCACGCTAGAAGATTTCAAACACGATATAAAAGGAAAATCTCTGTTTATCGTTATTTAAATTAAATGATTGTGCAAACTGTCATTTATTTTTTTTATATAGGTTCCCAGAATGCGAACATACCAGTAAAATAGAGAAGGTTAGGGGGACTTTATTTTGAAAGATCAACGCTTTAAAATTGCGCATCGAGAGGCGCTTATTGGCATCGGGCTTGTGATCGTCAACTTTGCGATTTGGTACGGCTTTGCCTATGGACTTGGTTCGGGTGATCCGAAGAACTATACGTATGTATTCGGTTTCCCTGCATGGTTTTTCTATAGCTGTATTGCAGGGACAGGCTTCATGATTATTTTAATCTGGCTCGTCTTGAAACTCTTTTTCAAAGAGGTACCATTTGATGATGAGGAGGTGGATCAATAATGCACTGGCAAGTTATTGTTCCACTGCTATTATTTTTAGTCATCATTTTTGGGATTGGTATTTGGTCAAATAAGCATATACGCTCTTCCAATTCATTTTTACAGGAGTACTTCCTTGGTGGTCGTGAAATGGGAGGCTTCATCTTGGCCATGACTATGATTGCAACGTACGGTAGTGCGAGTAGCTTTATTGGAGGTCCAGGTGTAGCTTACACGAAAGGGCTTGGCTGGGTATTGTTGGCGATGGCGCAGCTTCCTGCAGGTTACTTTGTTCTGATGATTTTAGGGAAGAAATTCGCTATTATCGCAAGACGTTACCAAGCCATTACATTAATTGATTTTTTACGAGAACGCTATAAAAGCCATGTTATTGTGATTTTATCAGCTATTAGTATTATCGTATTTTTATTTTCTGCGATGATGGCTCAATGGGTAGGTGGTGCTCGCTTAATCGAATCGTTAACTGGCTTAAACTACACAACTGCACTCTTTATTTTTGCGATTTCCGTATTAGTTTATGTAATCATTGGGGGCTTCCGTGCAGTTGCATTAACGGATACAGTGCAAGGGTCAATTATGGTGATCGGAACAATCATTTTATTAATTGGGACAATCATCGCTGGTGGGGGAATCGATAATATTATGGCCTCACTTGTCGCAGAAAACCCAAATCTTGTGTCTCCATTTGGAGCTGAAGGTGATTTAACGCCATTATACGTTTCTACATTTTGGATTTTAATAGGTGTTGGAGTTGTAGGACTCCCACAAATCGCAGTTCGTGCCATGAGCTATAAAGATTCAAAAAGCATGCATTTAGCTATTATCATTGGCACTATTGCCATTGGGACAATCATGTTTGGGATGCATTTAATTGGTGTATTTGCTCGTCCAGTTTTACCGGGAATAGAAATTGGAGATAAAGTTATGCCGCTACTGACATTGAAGGTTTTGCCACCGTTTTTAGCTGGCGTTGTGTTAGCAGCACCAATGGCAGCAACAATGTCTACAGTCAACGCGCTACTTATGCTTGTAAGTTCCACGGTAGTAAAAGACATTTACTTAAATTATATTAAGCCAACTGCGAACGATACTGAAATTAAGCGGGCAAGCTTTATTGTCACGACGGTTATTGGTTTTGCGGTTATTATCTTTGCATTAAACCCACCAGATTTATTAGTATGGCTTAATTTATTTGCTTTTGGTGGACTTGAGGCCGTCTTTATTTGGTCCGTCGTTTTAGGACTATATTGGAAAAAGGCCAATAAATATGGTGCTATTGCATCGATGATTTCAGGTATGACCTTATATATAATCATTGATCGTTTTTACCCATCCGTCTTTGGTATGCATACCGTAACAATTCCAATTGTCGCTTCACTTTTCATTTTTGTTATTGTTAGCTTATTAACAAGTCATAAATTTAAAGACGAAAAATTATTTATTTAACTAAGAAAACGCCGTAGAGTGAATATCTACGGCGTTTTCTATTTTAGACAATAAGCGACGGATAGAACCTTCGAAATGATGGATAGAACGTCCAAAGTCGTGGATAGAACCTTTGAAATGATGGATAGAACGTCCAAAGTCGTGGATAGAACCTTTGAAATGATGGATAGAACGCTCAAAGTCGTGGATAGAACCTTTGAAATGATGGATAGAACGCCCGGAATCGTGGATAGAACCGTCGAAATGATGGATAGAACGTCCAAAACCGTGGATAGAACCTTTGGAATGATGGATAGAACGTCCAAAATCGTGGATAGAACCTTTGAAATGATGGATAGAACGTTCAAAGTCGTGGATAGAACCTTCGAAATGATGGATAGAAAGTCCAAAAGTTTGTCGACAAGCAAAAACGCCGTAGATAATATATCTACAGCGTTTTTTTAACGAACTACTATGTAATCATAAGCATTTTTAGTGAGCAAGGTAATTGTTACGATAATAAACAATACGCGAACAAAGCCGCTCCCTTTTTTTATCGCCATACGTGAGCCTACAAGTGCACCGGCAATTTGAGCTACCCCCATCAATAATCCATAAACATAATGGATGTGACCTAAGTAAGTGAACATCAAAAGTCCAGCAAAATTACTTGCTAAATTTAAAAACTTCGCATTTCCTGCCGCTTTTAAAAAATCAAATCCTACAAGTAAAAAGCTAAAGATTAAAAATGAGCCAGTCCCTGGACCTAGAAATCCATCATAAAATCCAATGCTAAATAACAACAGCATAAATAACAGTAAATGAGTACGTGATAAATGTTTAACTGCAGATACAGAGCCCCAGTCTTTTTTGAAGATCGTATAGACTGCAACAGCAGCAAGCATGATGAGCATGATTGGTTTTAATAATTCAGGATTTATTAAATGAACTGTCCATGCACCCAGTAACGATCCAATAAAGGATAAAGGAAAGTATTTAATCACAGAACGAATTTCTAACTGTCCAGATCGATAAAAGGAGATGGTCGATGTCAAAGCCCCAAATGTTCCGGCAAGTTTATTGGTCGCAACAGCAGCTGCTGGATTTAAACCAGCAAACATGAGGGCAGGCAATGCAATCAAGCCACCCCCTCCGACGACTGCGTCCACAAAGGCGGCTAAAAAACCGAAAGATATTAATAATATTACTAAATTTAAATCTAATTCAACTGGCATGTTTGCACCTCTTTATTTAGTTACTACTGAAATAGTAACTAAAATTCTGCTTGCTGTAAAGACTAACTTTTTAGTAAGCAAATGATCTGCAAAATTTAGATTCTTAGAAACTGGTTGAGGGTAATACTATTTTAAAACGATACCATTAAATTAAATCTAGACTGTATTTGTATCTAAGTTGAATTAAAGAGAGTTCTATCACTTGAAGTAAGGATAGAAGAGGATAGGTATGGGGTTAAAAAGGCATAGATTGCGAAGAAGCCTTTGAATAAAAGGTAGAATAAAAAATATGGAGCGAAATCCAATTTCACTCCATACTTTACATGAAAATAATAGTGTTGGTACTGCCATAAAGAGTCTTAGTTTTGACTAATTAAAACGTACTTGCTACTTTAACAGCCTTTTCAAGTCCTGCTGCAATAATTTCTTTCGCTTTATCTGGGAATTGATTGTGACCTTCAATCACTATTTTCTCTAAATCTTTTACACCGAAGAAGTTCATCATGTTTGTTACATATGTAACAGCCATTTCTAACTCAGCTTTTGGTCTTTCAGAATAGACACCGCCACTTGCGTTTAATAATGTAATTTTTGTATCTCCAAAGTAGGGAATCCTACTGTCTTTACAATATCTTAGTAAAACTATACTCCATGTCTCCACCTAGAGCTTCAGGAGTATCCCCAGTTTCTCTGAAGTCATGTGTATGAATTTTCTCAAAAGGACCAAAACTTACTTGCTTATAAAATTCATAACAAGGGAATCCGTCATGTGCACCTTGAATATCGACAGTACCATCTTTTTTGACATGTACAGTTAAAAGATAATCAACGGGAGGTGCATATACATTTAATGGGTTGCTAGCACTAGCACTCATTTGAAATTTAACGTCATCTAATCCCCATACAATATCAGTACATAAAATACCTTCCGTACTAGCTTTTCCTGTTCTTTTATTAACGGATCCATCGGGAGTTATGATTTTTTCTGTTGTTATGCCAGTATTTGCATATGTGAAAATTTCTTTTTTATAAAAATCTACAACTACTTCTTGTTCAACTCTGGACCGCATAGTGTTGACAGCATATGGTGTAAATTCACGTGAGTCACCTTCAAATTGAATGACATTTCCTGTTTGAGTATCCTTCTTAGGTTCAGTCCAAGACATTGGAATAAATACACTTGCTCTAACTTTAATGATGTTAGCCATAAGAATCCTCCATGATATATTTATTTAAGAATCGAATTATAGTCAACTTGATTGACCACATTGCGTATAGTACAATGTGTTACAAATAAAGTCAACCTAATTGACTTTATTTGAGGAGGTTTTATGTGTGAATCATGAAGTATTTAATGAGTTGGATCTTACATCACTTTTATCATTATCCTTTAGTACATCAATTAATGAACTGCATGACAGATTGAGTGTAATGGGATTTGGAGATATTAGACCTGTACATGGTTTTATGTTTAAATGTATCATTCCCAATGGAGCCACAGGTATAGAAATTGCCGAATATTTAGGAATTACAAAGCAAGCTGTAAGTAAAATGGTGGATTATCTTGAGCACCGTGGTTATGTAATGCGCAAAGCTCATCCCACTGATAAGAGAGGGAAAATTATTGTTTTGACCGAACGAGGTTGGTTAGTAGTTAATGCAAAAAAGAAGATACTAGCTGAGATTGAGCAACAATGGATTACAAAAATAGGTGTTGAACGACTGCAAACGCTCAAAGAAGATTTAACCACATTAGTTTATGATGTAAATGAAGGTAAATTACCAACGAGACTGAGACCTGTCTGGTAATTATAGAGCTTATAACAGGGACTATTTGTACACCTAAAAATAAGCATTTTTCTTTCAAAATTTGGCCCATCAACCACACGTTATGATGGTTGGACTAAAATTTGGTTATGGAGGGATTGGATGGATGAATTAATCGCCCAGTTAAAAGAACTGGGATTTACAGAATATGAAGCTAAGGCCTATACAGCACTCGTACAAAATAGTCATGTAAGTGCCTATCAAGTAAGCAAAAACTCCGGTATTCCACGGGCAAGAATATATGACATACTTGATTTACTTGTTGAAAAAGGGCTAGTACTGAAAGAAGAAACTACAGATCAAACGACTTACTCTTCCATTCCTGTAGCTGTGTTTTTACAACAAATTCAGCAAAGTTGGCAATCGAACTTTACGTCGATTAGTACACAATTAGAAAAATTAGAAACAAAAGAGCAGGAAACAGAACATAAAGTGCTAATGCTTAAAGGGAAACAGGCAATCGTCAATTACTGTCAGTCGTTATTAAAAAAAGCGGAGAAAAAAGTACTATTATCGATGTGGGAAGATATGTACGAAGAATTACGAGAAGATATACATGAGGTCAACCAGCATACTCCGGTTCATGGCATTACATTGTATGTGGATGAAAATGTTGCATCCATTGACCAACATCGTATTACACAATATACGAGGAAAGCTTCCACGCCCCATTGGTTTATTTTATCCGTAGATGGTCAGGAAATGATTTATGGTCACTCACCATCCAATCAAGAAACGGCTTTTATTACAACTGACCCTGTTCAGATTTATTTATTAGAGGATTATATATGGCATGACGTCCTTGTCAATCGACTATTAAAGCGTGATGATAAGGAGCTTGAGGAATGGATTACAAAAGAACGTAAAGCCTTTTTCTTAGATTAAAAGCAGTAAAAAAGAATCTGCTCTACGTAAAGGAGAGCAGATTCTTACTTTTGGCTGTCTTATTAATAAAAAACTTTATCAACATTGTATTTAGCGCGGAATGAGTTGATCGCGTATGTTTCGTAAATTTCACGTTCCATTGGATCTTCCACTTCATACACTTCAATTTTGAAAATTTCATTACGATGATTTTTCATCGGTGACACATTGTCCTCGAAGTGCTTTTTAATACGTTGACGAATTTTACGTGCTTTACCGACAAATAATAGTTCATTCTGTTCATTGTAGAATAAGAAAATGCCGCCATTTTCACGTGTGATTTTATGGAAATCAATAAAACCATGGTATGGTGTGATTGGTACATCACCTGGCTTTAAATCTTGTTCGCGTTGGCGAATTACTAAATCTGGTTTTGGAAATTCAATTTTAATCAAACTATTCACGTTCCTCTCTATTACTAAAGGTATATGGTAACATAATTACGGCTTGTTTACCATAATATTTCATCGTGTAAATATGGTTTGCGTCAAGAGTAGTGTTCATCAATTCATAGTAGAACATGCATGTTAATAACAAAATATTCTATGTATTATTGAGATTCCTAATTGTTCATGTTACAATTCTTTTTAATTAAATAATCTTATCAAGAGAAGCCTTAAAAGAATTTTTGAAAAGTCAGTAATACCAAGGGTTCAAGGCACTTGATAAGATGTGGAGTAAAATACAGTTTATTTGTTATCAATAGTACACTTCTTACTGTCTATTAATTTAGATGAAAAGGAGTGTATTTTTTTATGCTTTTAAAGTTTGCGTTTGATGATTTTATAGCGGATAGACGATTTAATAACACAACTGATTCAAATATCAATAGTTATAAATACTTGATCAAACCCTTCGTTGACTATTGCCTTAAAGAAGGAGCAGTTAATGTTGAGGATGTGACACGTAACCATTTCAAGAATTATTTAATAATAGCACAGCAACACAATAAGAAACCAAATACAATCAACACAATTATTTTACGACCTAAAGCTTTTTTAAATAATTGCGTTGAAGAGGGATATGTCGATGAAAACATTGCGAAGAAGATAAAAACTCAAAAAGTAGATGTGAAGATTGATACTTTTACAGATCAACAAATTAATCAAATGTTAGCGTTTTATCGTACCAAAAGAAAGAGACATCAATCATATAGCAGTTATCGCAAATAAAACAATTAATAGAACAACGACAAATAACCTTGCAAATAAAATGCAAGGGTGGTAGAGTTAAAATTAACTATTTAGAAGGAAGGGTAAATTTATATGTATAAGATTTGTATACTGAGTATAGCATGTGGAAAAAAGGATGTAAATAAATTTGGGTAAAATAATGTAGATTATATTACTTTTAAATACCGAATAAAGGGAAGCTGAAAAGGAGGAGATTTTAATGGAAGTACCGCATTTTCATTCGTGGAAGAATATCGAGGAAGGTTACTACACTAAAACTAAATTGAAAAATGAATTAGGTTTAAAACCGTTTGATGAATCGCAATATGACGCTACAGCAAAGTTATATGTAAACTCCAAATGGGGCAATTATGTTTTATATCACATTGACAACTGTGTAGAGATAAAAAAGCGTAAAGTTACGGAACACCCTATTACATTACAAAATATTGCTGAGTCACTTTATTTAATCAATAAATCAGCTAAAGTAAGTCGTGATACTAAGAAGGATAATTATCATTTGAAAAACCATTCATTTGTACAGGCTGCTAAAACTAGACAGTCCAAATTATACGATTTAAAGGTGTCCGTAATTAAAAAATTATTATCAGAAAGCGAAATTGAAATTAAAGGTTATCACACAATGTTTGGTGGTTTTTTAATGTTACTAGAGATTAATGACTTTACATTCCATTTACCAGTTTTTAAAAATGAAATAGCCAATCTAACACATTTAGGGGTGTTGGAAAATGAAATTTCATCTGAAAGAACACGTAAAGTAAGTCTTAATTTTTTTGAAGCTGAAAATCTACTAAATAGATACATAGATAATGTATAAATGAGAATAAGAAAATTACACTAGTAAACATATTATTGGAGGAATTAAGATAGATATTATCTAAATAAATTTTTTAAAAATATCAAATCCGTAAACTTTACAGTGTAAATTGATAATTTATTTTCAACTTCCTCGATCATATTAGATAAGCCTATAAAGTCATCTTTAAACTTATCAAATAAATAAGTAACCGTCTCATCATTCTCAAAGGAACATGTAGATTGTTTTATTTCAATAGCTCATTGATCTCATCTTCAGTCAACGCGGTTTATAGTTGCTATGACGACTTTCACTTAAATTTGTGGTACTAAACTTTTATATTTATAGATATTAGTCCAATGTCCGTCTGCACCTGTAAAGTAGAATCCATAGCCATTTTTTTAGGAATTCTTCAATTACTTCTGTCCATTTACGACCTAAAACATAATAGTTACAATTTCTTAAATCAACGTGTACTCCACTGTCTTCACTTGCACCATCACATTCATTAATTTCATCCTTTAGAAAATTCAGTACCAATGAAACAAATTGCTTTCCTTCATTTCTTCTTCCCATTCGGATAGATTAAATTTCATCTCGCGTTCATCTTCAGAAGAATCAAAGTCAGTTATACCTTCATTAATTGGTTCACTATGAGTTCCACCGTCCTCATCTGGAATATCAATAAATAACGTCCATCGAATTTCATATTCATCAATGTTCCACATGCAAACGCAATAACTTTGATTTTCCATTTCTACATAAATGCGATCTAAATCCCAATAGTAAATGTATTACTCCAAAATTAAAGCTATTAGGAATCTCATAATATTTCATCGTGTAAACATGGTTTGCATCAAGAATAGTGTTCATCAATTCATAGTAGAACATGCATGTTAATAACAAAATATTCTATGTATTATTGAAATTCCTAATTGTTCATGTTACAATTCATTTTAATTAAATAATCTTATCAAGAGAAGCTGAGGGATTTGGCCCGATGACGCTTCAGCAACCTCTAACAAAAAAAGTTAGAAAGGTGCTAATTCCAGCGAAGGTTTGATCCTTTGAGAGATAAGAGTGAACGTGGTAAAAAATCCTTCTCATTCTATCTCAAATGGAATGAGGGGGATTTTTTAATTTAATTCGATAAAAGATTTTATGAGCTTTGTGCATGGATACTAAGGCACTAATTGATGTTAGAAAGAGAGAAATAAAAGAGAGGGGAATGCAAGATGCCAATTAATATTCCGAAAAACTTACCAGCTGGAGAACATTTACGTGAGGAAAAAATCTTCGTAATGGAAGAGGATAGAGCGAAAACCCAACAAATTCGTCCGTTAAATATATTAATTTTAAATTTAATGCCAGAAAAAGAAAAAACAGAGCTACAATTACTACGTTTATTAGGTAACACACCATTACAAGTCAATATTACATTTTTAAATACTGCTACGCATGAATCAAAAAATGTTAGTAAATCACATTTACAGTTATTTTACACGACCTTTCATCAAATTCGCCATCGCCGCTATGATGGCATGATTATTACGGGAGCACCAGTAGAAAAAATGGCATTTGAAGATGTGAACTACTGGCAGGAAATATCAGAAATCATGGATTGGTCCAAAAAGAACGTAACATCGATCCTTCATATATGTTGGGGTGCACAAGCAGCGTTATACCATCATTACGGTATTGGCAAAATTGAGCTTCCTGCTAAATGTTCAGGTGTTTATTCCCATGTCATTACGGATTTAACAGTGGATTTAGTACGTGGCTTCAGTGATTTATTTACGGCTCCACATTCACGTTATACATCAGTTTCCATTGAGGAAGTCCGCAACCATCCTGATCTACGTTTATTATCGTATTCAGAAGATGCGGGTGTCTTTATTGTGCAATCGAAGGATAATAAAAACATTATGATTACAGGCCACCTTGAATATGATGCGACAACATTAGCAGATGAATATAGTCGTGATGTTGCAAAAGGATTGGATATTGCAGTTCCAGTGAATTACTTCCCAAATGATGATCCATCAAAAGAACCGAATAATACATGGCGTGCCCATACACATTTATTATTCTCAAACTGGTTGAACTACTATGTTTACCAAGAAACACCATATGAATGGGATTTCGTTGATGAAATTGAATATCATATATAAGCGCATGGTTTTTATAAACTCTCGATTGTAAAGTAAAATGATGACCTTGATTATTTCGTGGTCATCATTTTTTTATCCGAATATGTTGCTAATTTTTTGGCGGATGTTCATTGATAGATACATTTTGATTTTTTGTATTACTTTCGTTCTTTGCAGCATTTTGGCTGTTTTTATCGCTCGCATTAGTAGCAGTATTTTGACTGTTGTTATTGCTAGTATTAGTAGCAGCATTTTGACTGTTTTTATCACTCGCATTAGTAGCAGCATTTTGATTGTTGTTATTGCTAGTATTAGTAGCCGCATTTTGGCTGTTGTTATTGCTAGTATTAGTAGCCGCATTTTGGCTGTTGTTATTGCTAGTATTAGTAGCCGCATTTTGACTGTTTTTATCGCTCGCATTAGTAGTAGCATTTTGATTGTTATTATTGCTAGTATTAGTAGCAGCATTTTGACTGTTTTTATCGCTCGCATTAGTAGCAGCATTTTGACTGTTGTTATTGTTTGTATTAGTAGTAGCATTTTGGCTGTTGTTATTGTTTGTATTAGTAGCAGCATTTTGACTGTTTTTATCGCTCGCATTAGTAGCAGCATTTTGATTGTTATTATTGCTAGTATTAGTAGCCGCATTTTGACTGTTTTTATCGCTCGCATTAGTAGCAGAATTTTGGCTGTTGTTATTGTTTGTATTAGTAGCAGCATTTTGATTGTTGTTATTGCTAGAGTTAGTAGCAGCATTTTGGCTGTTGTTATTGTTTGTATTAGTAGCAGAATTTTGGCTGTTGTTATTGTTTGTATTAGTAGCAGCATTTTGGCTGTTGTTATTGCTAGTATTAGTAGCAGCATTTTGGCTGTTGTTATTGCTAGAGTTAGTAGCAGCATTTTGGCTGTTGTTATTGTTTGTATTAGTAGCAGCATTTTGGCTGTTGTTATTGCTAGTATTAGTAGCAGCATTTTGGCTGTTGTTATTGCTAGTATTAGTAGCAGAATTTTGGCTAAGGTTATTACTTGCATTATTAGCAGTATTTCCGCTATTGCAATTACTTCCATTCATTGCAGCATTTTGACTGTTTTTATCGCTTGCATTATTTGCAGCGTTTTGACTGTTGTTATTGCTTGTATTTGTAGTAGCATTTTGGCTGTTGCTATTGTTTGTATTAGTAGTAGCGTTTTGGCTGTTGCTATTGCTAGCATTATCAGTAGCATTTTGACTGTTTTTATTGCTTGTATTTGTAGTAGCATTTTGGCTGTTGCTATTGTTTGTATTAGTAGCAGCGTTTTGGCTGTTGTTATTGCTTGAATTAGTAGCAGTATTTTGGCTGTTGTTATTGTTTGCATTAGTAGCAGCATTTTGGCTGTTGTTATTGTTTGTATTAGTAGCAGCATTTTGGCTATTGTTATCACTTGCATTATTAGAAGCATTACCGCTATTGCTATTACTTCCATTCATTGCAGCATTTTGGCTATAGTTATTGCTTGCATTATTAGAAGCATTACCGCTATTGCAATTACTTCCATTCATTGCAGCATTTTGGCTATTGTTATTACTTGCATTATTAGCAGTATTTCCGCTATTGCAATTACTTCCACTCTGTACAGCGTTTTGACCGTTGCTATCGTTTGGATTATTAGTAGCACTTCCACTATTGCTATTAGTTTCGTTCTGTGTAGCATTTAGGCTGTTGTTATCACTTGCATTATTAGAAGCATTACCGCAATTGCAATTACTTCCATTCATTGCAGTATTTTGGCAGTTGTTATCACTTGCATTATTAGCAGCATTTCCGTTATTGCTATTACTTGCATTCTGTGTATTACAATTACAGTTTGTATTCCCTTGATTACCATTAATATTGCGAATTTTTGCAGCGATTAGTAAAACTATCGGTAACAAAATTGCAAAGGTACCACAAAACAAAGGCCAAATTTCGTTATTATAAGTATTGGAATGAACGATATCAGGATGAATAATTTGCGAAAAGCCAATACTAATCATTCCGAGTGGCACAATGAGCGGACGATGATCTTTGATTTTACATATTTGTGCTATGCCGATTACGGTGGCATAAAAATACATAAACGTTTTAATATAAATAGATATGATCCACATGGCTGCCATAATAATTTCAACACGTTGCAAAAAATGCCCAATTGAAATTCTTTGCGCTAATGCATAGCTAGGAAATGTCCGATTAGCAGTATTTGATGGACCTATGACAAGGAGACAAAGTGAGACGATGATAATTAAAACAATGCCTCCAATAGCTGTCCCAATATAAAATCCTTTGTGTGCGGACTTATGAACGTTGACAGCAGATGGGTAAAGTATTAATAGCGCGGCAAGAGGGAATGAACAAATACTCATAAATCGAATAACACCTATAAATAATGATTTTTTTGAAGTTTCCAATATGGGCTGTAAATTTTCAAAATGGATTAATGGTGATATAAAACCTACAAAAATTATAAAAACCAACATAAATATTGGAAAAAGTATTTCTGTTGAACGTGCAAAGACTTCGATCCCTTGGAATGCAGCAAAAATGATGATAATGCCAAACAGCAATGAAAAAGCCATAGGAGGCGTCTCTGGCATCACTTCCGTTGACATGAAATTACCAATAAAATATAATAATTGACCTGCACCAAAAAAGGTAAGAATGGTAAAACCAATTGCGGTCAGTTTTCCGAAAAAACGACCTAGTATTTTTTCATTCGCCTCTGTAAATGTAAGTGTGGGATTCAGATTTCCTAAAGTAACGTATAGCTTCACTAAGAGAAAACTTAAACCGACACCGATACTTGTTGCTATCCAGGCATCTTGCTTTGCTACATTTGTTACACTTGAAGGGATAATTAAAATGGCTGTACCAACTGTAAAAAGAAGGGTAATGATAGTAAATTGTCTTGAACTAATGATTTGTTTTTTCATCATGCACTACCCTTTCTTTTTAAAGTTACTTCATTTATTTTGACAGTGAAACGATGAACTCTTTAATTGAAGTAAAGATAAAGGTAATCAAGTCTATCGGGCTTGGAATTTTAAGATTTAAAGCAATCCCGATATTTAATGCAGTACCGATCAATAAAAAAATCGAAAAAATAACAATTGTTTTCGTTTCGTTATTTTTTTGAAGTTTAGGAATAAAAGCATAGGCAAGAACAATTGAAATAATGATTATGAATATTGTTACAACCATATCTTATTCCTTCTTTTTCTTATTCAAAAATGAATTTTGCATTGTTCCTAGTCCTTTTGTTCTGACATGTACTTCAACATTAACCGGTAGATCTTGGAATATGGTTGGCCAGTCATTTTTAATTTTTTTCCATTTTTCAGGATCTGCCCGGTGTAGTTCTTCACCAAATCCAAAAATATCGGCTCGATAAGTTTGCTGAATTGTAGTGATTGTTTTTTCGATTCGTTTTTTAATAAGTTCTTCCGTTTTTTTATTTACGTAATCAATATTTTTATGGGAAGTAAGGTTGATTTTACATTCTACTTCTCCAACATTTTGCTCAACTTCTATATGAACATTAATTTTGGGCGCATCTTTTTCAAACTTACCCTTTATTTTTGTTTTTGATTTCGTAATTTCTGTTGCTATTGTACCTCCCTTAGGACAAGCAATAATTTCAATTGTACTTTGTATTTTGTCACTTAAAAAACTTACACTTTGACTTTCTTTATCTGTTAAAAGCCCAACGTATTTATCTCCTTTGAATACTGCTAATCCGGCATACTTTAATATCACTGGCGTTTCTACTTTATTAATATTGGCTTTACTCATTCCTAATGCTGCATCCCCTTGTATTTCAATGGCAGGGATGAGTGGACTTTTTTCGTTACTACTTAAAGTACTTACTAATTCATCAATATTAATGGAAATCGTAGAACCCCAAGCTTTTTGAGATGTCCTAAGTGAATTAATAATTTTATTAGCAGGTACTTTTTCAACGGGTGTTAATACATTTAAGACGTCTTTTGCAGTTGCCTCGTGAGCGATGATAACATCGAAATCATTTCTGAATTCATGATCTCTAGAAATTAAATCTAATGCCTCGCCAATTCCTTCTTTCGCCAATTCATCCCCCAAAATAACTACTTGTGTATGGGCAAAATAAATCTTCCTTGTCGATAATGTTGTCATTTTTCGGATAGCTTCGAAGATAGTTTTGCCCTTTGCATGATGGGTAATAACAGGTGATCGCCCACTAGTAGGAGCTTTAGATGAAATTTCACCAGGAACCACTATTTGAACAGTTACATCGAATTCATCATCTACTTTATCTATTCCTAGTGCCGAGACAATTGCTAATTCATTGAGTTCTCGTTTACTCCAGCAACCACTTAAAAATAAAGAAACAATCAAAAGTAAGCATATAGTTTTAAATTTTGACATGGTCTATTCCTCGCTTACACATTCTTTAATTCCTTTTTTTAACACTAAAATATTTATGCCCTCTTACATTGTTTTTTTGACTAATTAAACGCGGTCGAGTCAATAGAGCTCTGCGAGGAAACAAGACTAAGGCATCTTTTTGATCCTTTAAGATTAATGGCCCAAATGGACTTAAATAAGGAACACCAAAAGTTCGTATGCTACATAAGTGAATAATGATGATCATCATACCAAACATCACTCCGAATAAGCCTAACATCGCTGCTAATATCATTAATGGGAAACGTAAAAGACGAATGGTATTAGATAAGCCGTAAGCGGGGAACAAGAAACTACAAATAGCTGTTAGTGCTACAATAATGACCATTACAGCTGATACAATCCCTGCTTCTACAGCGGCTTGACCGATGACTAAAGTTCCTACAATAGATACTGCTGGTCCAATAGTTCTTGGCATTCGAAGACCCGCTTCTCGTAATATCTCAAAGGCAATCTCCATCATGAGTGCTTCGACAACTGCGGGGAAGGGGACTCCTTCTCGTTGAGACGCAATACTGATGAGCATCGGTGTTGGTAGCATTTCTTGATGGAAAGTTGTGATGGCCACATAGAGAGAAGGTGCCATTAACGCAAGGCCAACACCAAAAAATCTTAATATGCGCACTAAAGAACTAATGAACCAATTTTGATAGTAATCTTCAGCAGATTGTAAAAAGGTTGTAAAAAGAGCAGGTACAGCTAAGACAAATGGTGTACCGTCCACTAAAATAGCAACTTTACCATCTAATAATTCTCCCGCAATGACATCGGGTCGTTCAGTATTATAGACAGTTGGGAATATAGAGAATTTAGAATCTTGAATAAAATCTTCGATATAGCCACCTTCCAAAATTCCGTCTATATTAATGCGATCTAATCGAGAAAGAACCTCGGCCACGATTTTGTCATTGGCAATGCCGTTTAAATACATAACAGCAACATCCGTTTTAGTGACCTCTCCGATAACACGGGACTTTATCCAGAGATTTGGACTTTTAATTTTTCGACGGATAAGAGCCGTGTTAGTACGTAAAGTTTCTGTAAAGGACTCGCGTGGACCTCTAATAACGGATTCTGTTGATGGTTCGGTAATAGCTCTATCTTTTGCACTTTTTGTACTAGTGGCTATGCCAGTTGTAACACCATCTAATAAGATGACGGTATCTCCATTCAAAATAGAATCGTACAGTGTTGTGAAATTCAAAATTTCATTGACATCGCCGACTGTTAAACAAGATTCTTTTACATACTCTTTTATGGTCTCTACGTCTGTGTCTTGAGCTTCTTCAACTTCTTGCATCAGCTTATCAATCACAGAATCAGAAATGATTGTTTTATCGGATAAACCATCAATATTGATAATGACCATTGCATGTTGTTCAGCTTTACCAATCATAATTTCACTTGTTTGTGTATTTTTTTCAGCTGTACCAAGCGTAATTTCTCGTATAATAATGTCATTACTATTCCCCAGTGTATTTTTAATCACCTTCATATTTTGAGAAAGTGAGCTAGACAGTAGGTCATTGTTTGAAGTTGATTGGGAGGTATTCGTTGCTTTAGAAATTGACATTTTTCTTTCCTCCTCAAGTTTGTGTTCACTACCTCTAGAATGCACAACTTTCAGAAGAGATAAACCAAGTATGGAATTGAATTCATATAAATCTTTGGATTAAAAAGAAAAGCAGTATCTCCCCCGAGTAAACGAAGGAAACACTGCTTTATTTACGATAATCATATTTTAATTCGTCTATTGTAGCATCAATATCTACATGTAAATTGTGATCATTGA
Source organism: Lysinibacillus sp. fls2-241-R2A-57 (assembly GCF_030209535.1). Lineage (NCBI taxonomy): Bacteria > Bacillati > Bacillota > Bacilli > Caryophanales > Bacillaceae > Lysinibacillus > Lysinibacillus sp. fls2-241-R2A-57. The sequence continues at coordinate 71,281 of NZ_JARVRU010000016.1, read as the reverse complement.
AAAACCATAAATCTTTTTCGTCGATGTAGTAGGTGATACCATCTATTACGGTCTTTACACCGATTTCGATTGGTTCTTCACGTGTCATACCAAGAGAAAAGCCTTCGTGAAAAGGACTGGAACCACCATATCTTGCATAAAAACGAATCGTATCTCCTGTTTCTACTTCCATCTCTCGTTTAAACCATTGCAGGGCTTCATCTGTTAGTAAAATATTCAATAGTATGCTCCTCTCTTTGTTACAGCCATTTCACCTTTGGTTCGGTCCCATTTTTAATGCGGCCAATATTCGCTCGGTGACGATAAATGATAAAGCTAAATAAACATGCTACTAAAAAACCTAACGCAATATCACCTGTAACAAAATAATAAACGATTGAATAAATTAGTGCTACTAAAGCGGCAATCATAGAAGTTAAGCTGACAATTTTCGTTAGTTTTAATGTAACGAAAAAAGTAATAAATAGTAAGACAAATAGGGGCCATGTATATCCTAAGAGGACTCCTGCTGATGTTGCCACAGCTTTTCCACCGCGGAAACTCGCAAAGATAGGGAACATATGACCAACAACCGCTACAAGTCCAAGGATTAATGCGTGAATTGATACATCCGAAAATACTGGCAGTGCAACGAGTAATACTGCTGCTGTACCTTTTAAAACATCCATAACTGTAACAACTATTCCTGCTTTTTTCCCTAAAATACGAAATGTATTCGTCGCCCCTAAATTCCCGCTACCATGTTCACGAATATCTGTTTTATAAAAAATTTTGCCTATCCATAATCCTGAAGGTATAGAGCCGATTAGATAAGCACATAAAATAATAAGTCCATTTAACATAGCTGGACTCCTTTCATTTAATTATCACTTGGTACTAATAATATGTAACAAGTATTTTACACTTTTTCTCGTTAATCTACAATGTCATGAAGGAGATTTCCTAGTGTATCTTGAATTCAATACAAAAGATAATAATTTTTAAGGGTTTTTATATGCATATTGAGTGGAGGTTAGGCTTTTTGACACGATTCGACAAGTCAGCCCGAAGTCCTTTCTAAAAATATAGGTAAAAAGGCAATTTTGTCAATCATCCATTCATTTGGTAGAATAGAAGTCTATCTTTAATTTCTAGAATAAGCTAGTAGTATAAATCTTCTTTAGACAGAAGAAACCCATTCTTATATTTATGTACTTGTATATTTTTCAGTGGATATTCAAATGCTTCTGTTATCATTTTGAATAAGAGTAATGACTAGAAGGTAGCTATATGTCGTTGTATTTATGCAACTAAAGCATAGTGCCATGCGTTAAGGGAAAGGACAACTCTTTTTCCTTCTGGTAAACAGATCAAAACGACCAAGCTGTGAGGAAATTTTAAAATTTTTTTGGGCCTGTCACTAGCTATTGACAGGAAATGCTATTATTATTAGGAAGAGAACATAAATAGAACATGCGTTTGTTTTTTGGAGGGGAATTTTTTGGCGAATAAACAGTCACCAAGCGTCTATAATGATGACGCCATTCAAGTATTAGAAGGATTAGAAGCGGTACGGAAACGACCCGGCATGTATATCGGTTCTACAGATGGCCGTGGACTTCATCACCTAGTTTATGAAATCGTAGATAATGCGGTGGATGAAGCACTGGCTGGCTTTGGTTCTCATATCATTGTCACTATTCATAAAGATCAAAGTATCAGCGTTCGAGACTTCGGCCGTGGAATGCCTACAGGGATGCATAAGATGGGTAAACCAACTCCTGAAATTATCTTTACGGTCTTACATGCTGGTGGTAAATTCGGACAAGGCGGCTATAAAACGAGCGGTGGCTTACATGGTGTAGGTTCTTCAGTTGTAAATGCTTTATCAACTTTTTTAGAAGTAACGATTCACCGCGACGGCAATAAGTATCGACAACGTTTTGAAAACGGTGGTCATCCAGTTACAACGCTTGAACAAATTGGAAAAACGAAACAAACAGGAACACTTGTCCATTTTCTACCAGATGACACGATTTTCTCTGTAACAAAATACAATTATGATACGCTTGCAGAACGTTTACGTGAGTCAGCATTTTTATTAAAAGGCTTAAAAATTGAGTTAATCGATGAACGCGAGGAAGGCAAAGGTGATGTTTTCTTTTACGAGAACGGCATTGAAGCTTTCGTTGCGTATTTGAATGAAGAAAAAGATGTACTTCATCCTGTAAAGTATGTGGAAGGGATTCAAGACGAAATTGAAGTAGAATTCGCCTTCCAGTACAACGACGGCTATTCAGAAACAATTCTTTCATTCGTTAACAATGTACGTACGCGCGATGGTGGGACACATGAAACAGGCGCCAAAGCAGCGTTAACACGTGTTTTCAATGAATATGCACGAAAAATTGGTCTGTTAAAAGATAAAGATAAAAATTTGGAAGGAACAGACATTCGAGAAGGTTTAGCGGCGATTGTTTCTGTTCGTATTCCAGAGCATTTACTACAATTCGAAGGCCAAACGAAGGGTAAGCTCGGGACGAGTGAGGCTCGTTCGGCGGTAGATAGTGTTGTTTCGGAGCAAATTTTATATGTGCTGGAGGAAAATGCTGAATTGTCTGCATCTCTTGTGCGTAAAGCTATTCGTGCGCAGCAAGTGCGTGAAGCAGCTCGTAAAGCTCGTGAAGATGCACGAAACGGCAAGAAAAGCAAAAAAGGCAGTACGATTCTTTCTGGAAAACTAACACCAGCACAATCTCGAAATGCTGCGAAAAACGAGCTGTATTTAGTCGAAGGTGATTCTGCAGGAGGCTCTGCTAAACAAGGGCGAGATCGTACGTTCCAAGCGATTTTACCATTGCGTGGTAAAGTTATTAATACGGAAAAGGCAAAGCTTCAGGACATTATGAAAAATGAAGAGATTTCAACGATCATTCATGCCATTGGTGCAGGCGTTGGAACAGATTTCTCTGTCGAGGATTCTTCCTATGATAAAGTCGTTATTATGACCGATGCGGATACTGACGGAGCGCATATTCAAGTGTTGCTACTAACGTTCTTCTATCGTTATATGCGACCATTAATTGAAGCAGGAAAGGTATTTATCGCATTACCACCACTTTATAAAATATCTAGAGGCACAGGTAAAAAAGAAGTCATTGAATATGCTTGGACCGAAAATGATTTACAAGCGGCCATTAAAAAAGTTGGAAAGGGTTACATATTACAGCGCTATAAAGGTCTTGGTGAGATGAATGCTGACCAGCTGTGGGATACGACGATGAACCCAGAAACGCGTACATTAATTCGTGTAACGATTGAGGATGGTGCACGCGCTGAAAGACGTGTCACAACATTAATGGGCGATAAAGTAGAGCCGCGTCGTAAATGGATCGAAGCGAATGTAGACTTCGGTATGGAGGATGATTCAAATATTTTAGATAATGAATTCATCCAACAAGAGGAGGACCAAGCATGAGTAGTACAGAAAAGTTTCAAGATTTACCTTTAGAAGAAGTAATGGGTGACCGCTTTGGTCGCTATAGTAAATATATTATTCAAGACCGCGCGTTGCCTGATGCACGTGACGGTCTTAAGCCTGTGCAACGTCGTATTTTATATGCAATGTTTACAGAGGGTAATACGAACGATAAACCATTCCGTAAATCAGCAAAAACAGTCGGTAATGTTATTGGTAACTATCATCCACACGGTGACAGCTCCGTATATGAAGCAATGGTGCGTATGAGTCAGGATTGGAAGGCGCGTCATATGCTCATTGAAATGCATGGTAATAACGGCTCTGTTGATGGTGACCCACCGGCAGCGATGCGTTATACAGAGGCAAGACTTTCTGCTATTGCAGCGGAGATGCTACGTGATATTGGCAAGAAGACCGTTGAATTTGTGCCAAACTTTGATGATCAGGATATGGAGCCAACTGTTTTACCAGCTCGTTTCCCGAATTTACTAGTTAACGGCTCAACGGGGATTTCAGCCGGTTATGCGACAGACATCCCTCCACATGCATTAGATGAGGTGCTAGACGGTGTTCTAATGCGTTTAGATAACCCAAATACCTCGGTTGATGAATTAATGACGGTGATTAAAGGACCTGATTTCCCAACTGGTGGTATCATTCAAGGTGTCGATGGCATTAAAAAGGCATATGAAACTGGCCGCGGTAAAATTATTGTGCGCGCTCAGGCAGTCGTGGAGCCAATTAAAGGTGGCAAAGAGCAAATCGTTATTACGGAATTACCGTATGATGTCAATAAAGCAAATCTTGTGAAGAAAATCGATGAGCAGCGCGTGGATAAACGACTTGAAGGAATTGCAGAAATTCGCGATGAATCAGATCGTACAGGCCTACGTGTTGTTATTGAGCTGAAAAAAGATGTTCCAGGACAAGGGATTTTACAATACTTGTTCAAAACAACTGATTTACAAGTAGCCTATAATTTTAATATGATCGCAATTCATAATCGTCGACCGACAATGATGACATTGCCATTGTTACTGGATTCTTATATTGCCCATCAAAAGGAAGTCGTGACGAACCGCTCTATTTATGATTTGCAAAAGGCTAAAGATCGTTCGCATATCGTTGAAGGCTTGATTAAGGCACTGTCCATTTTAGATGAAGTCATTGCAACGATTCGTTCCTCAAATGATAAACGAGACGCGAAAACGAATTTACAGGTGAAGTTCGACTTTACAGAAGTACAATCAGAGGCAATCGTGAGCTTGCAATTATACCGTTTAACAAATACAGATATAACGGAGCTTCGCAATGAACAGGATGAATTAAATAAACTTATTGCCAAGCTTGAAGGTATTCTTAATAGTGAAGCTAAGCTTATACGCGTTATTAAACAAGAATTACTTGATATTAAAAAGCGTTTTGCAGAACCACGTCGTTCAAAAATTGAACAAGAAATTGAAGAAATTAAAATTACTTTAGATGTTCTTGTCCCAAGTGAAGAGGTCGTAGTGACTGTCACAAAGGATGGCTATATTAAGCGTACATCTACACGTTCACATGCCGCCTCGAACGGTCAGGATTTTGCGATGAAGGATTCCGATTATTTATTGTATGAGGCAAATTTAAATACACAGCATCATCTACTGCTGTTCACAAATCGAGGCTATTATATTTATCAGCCTGTCCATGAGCTACCAGATATTCGTTGGAAGGATCTTGGTCAGCATATTTCAAGTATTGTGCCGACTGGAGAAGATGAATCTATTATTGCTGTGTACGGATTTGAGACATTTGAACAGGCCAATACGTATGTCTTAACGGCAACGAAAGATGGACAAATTAAACGTTCACCTTTAGCAGATTATGCGGTAACCCGTTATTCAAAGCCAATTAAAACGATGAATGTTAAAACAGGCGATGAAATGATTTTTGTAGATTTCGTGTCAGACGAGGTGGAATTATTATTAACGACTGATACAGCCTATTCAATCCGTTTCCCAATTGAGGAATTACCAGTAACAGGCGTAAAAACAGGTGGCGTCAAAGGGATTACGCTGAAAGAGGGAGAAGCGTTAGTCGGTGTCAATGTATTACAGCCAAATGACACTGAATACGTTGTGATTGTGACACAACGTGGTGCTGTGAAGAAAATGAATGTAGCTGAGGTAGAAATGACAAGTCGTGCGAAACGCGGCTTAAAAGTGTTAACAGAGTTAAAAGCGAACCCACATCGTATCGTGGCTGTAGTAAAGGCTACTGATGAGGAACAGCTAATCATCGAAACCGAAAAAGGTGTGCAAGAAATCCTCGATGTACAAGCATTGACTCGAGCAGACCGCCATTCAAACGGTTCCTTTAAAGTAGATATCGCGACAGACGGTGCCATTTCACACGTATTAACATCCAAAAAAGAAGAAAAATAAAAGTAATTTTCTAGCCCATGCTCTTTTTGAGAGCTGGGTTTTTTTTATGTATCATTACTGAATAATTGCATTTGTGCTTTCAATTTACGTAGAAAAGATGTTAAAGGTTGGGAATGAGTCGATGAGATATTTTGCTTCGTAAGATAGAATCATCATGATTGATATTCTTCTAGTTAAAGAGACTTGGCATTAGTATATTTTTAAAACAAAATTAATAAATTTCATATCAGAAAAGCGTGAGAAATCAATGTCTAATTTTTGGTGAATCGCTGAATAAAATAGGGCAATCGCTGATAAAGTGGCGAAATCGCTGATAAACCTCCAACAATCGCTGATAAAGTGGCGAAATCGCTGATAAACCTCCAACACTCGCTGATAAAGTAGCGAAATCGCTGATAAACTTCCAACAATCGCTGATAAACCTCCAACAATCGCTGATAAACCTTCGACACTCGCTGATAAAGGTAAAAAACTCACCAGTCAAACCCTGAAAAAAGGTGCTATCTTTTTGCGTTGACCTAAAATCTGGAGGAATATAAATAAGCGGATACTATTTAATTACTTTTCTCATTTATAAAAAAGAGGCTGATTTAAATTAAAGCAAAATTTAAAAATTTCACATTAGAGAAGCGCGAGAAATCAACATTTTAAAATTGATTTCTCGCGCTTTTTAAGGTTTTGATTTCTAATCACGTTATTTTTCAGGTTTAATATAAGGAACGATTTGTGCAGTGGCTCCTACTGAGGCACCACGGATAAAATCTTGATTCTCTAAGGCTTTAAAATTATTTGCTTTGCCAGTGAGCATTACCCCTAAAATTTTCACTTCATCAAACCGTTTATTTTTATTTGAATTTAAAAACTCCTGAATTGTTTCGTTATTTTCATTAGCATCATATGTTTTAAGTGAATCAATAAAGCCATCGTAGGATTTTTTCGGTGAATCTGCCGGATCAAAGCCATAAACCTCTAAACCAGCAGGTCCTGTACTTTCATCAACAATTGGTGATGCCATATACAACCATACGATGTTTAAATTGCTAGGAATTTTTTCTTGTATTTCATTTAATGTATAAGGTTTATTGAAAGAAACGGCAACTTCTGCAACGTGATTCTCCATTTGCGAAATTTCGCTTAGTTCGTTTGGTACATCGTCAAAGTATTTTTGAATAGATGGATGATAAAATGTCGCAGATTTAGTCTTTGTCTGTTTATCGTATTCATAGTACTCTGAATCAGACCAATAAAATCCTGGTACTAACTCGTTATTATCAACATTGCCTCGGAACCAACCGAATGAACTAGTAAGTGTGCTCCATGGAACCATATAACCATTAATATTCTTAGAACGGTTTGTAATGATATTTCCACCAAACATTGATGAATTACTCACCGTGACTTGAGAGTCGATTTGAATATTAGGTTCTGCAATGTCATTATGTAAAAAAAGCTGTTCTTTAAGTCTTTGAGAACTTTTCGCTGCAAAAAAGGAACCAGTTTTATAAAAAACAGGTAAGAGAATTAATATGACAACAATTGAAGTGATGATAATTTTTAGTAACTGTTTTCGTTTAGCCTTTTTTAAAGCGTTATTTAACGAAGTTTCCATCAAAGTTTACCTCCTATTTTTGAGTGAATACATTTACGTGCACGATATAATTTTTGCTTGACGCTATCTACTTGAATATCCAACAAAATAGCAATTTCTTCATATGACAAATCATAGTAATACTTTAAAAAGAATATTTCTTTATATTCTTTTTTAATGTCTTTTAACAAATAGAAAATCTCATCCTTATTTAGCAACGTCTCAAAATTATAATCGGTGTGTTGGAGCTTAGAGTATATTTCCTCGGTGATGTAAATGTTTTTCTGCTCCTTTTTCCTTTTTAAGTCAATATATTGATTGAGCGATACCCTAAAAAACCAAGGACGTATATTGTTTTCTGTTAGGCTATCTAATAGCATGTATATTTTGTAATAGGTGGTTTGAATAATATCTTCTGCATCTTCTTTTTTGGCTCCTTTCGCTAGTAATAGATTGAACACTTCCTCTCCTAAATGGATTAGATAGGAGGTTAGTTCATTTTCTTTTTTCATTGCTGATCCTCCTTACTCTTATACAACGAATGAGTGATCATAAATGTATACACTTAACTATAAAGTTTATTTTGGAATAAGGGCTATGTTTGACATTGCTTTTTGAAATGATATGACAATATAATGCTTTAACATGAAAGAGACCCTTGTCATTTACAGATAGATATGGGTATAATAATCACGAAAAGTTCATATGGAAAGAATGTAGGGGGGCTGGTAGTTGCCAGCTGAGATTGTGTCCGATAGACGCTGACCCTTTGAACCTGATTTGGCTCGTACCAGCGTAGGGAACATCTATTCAAAAAAAAGAAAGTTTTTGATACTGATTGTAAAACGTCTGGGAGGAATCCTGGGCGTTTTTTTTATGTTTTTGTTGTATGTGCAAGCCTTGGGTACATACTAATTGTGAATACGCTTTCTTCTGGTGGAAACATTCATTCATGAACACTTTCACATTACTTACTGGGAGGATTAAACATGAAAAAATGGTTATTGATTCTGATGGCTACACTTTTAACATTAGTGGGTTGTAGCAAAAAAGAGGAGACAAAGGATAAAAACGATGCGAATGCATTAAAAAAGGTATCGGTCGTGCTAGATTGGACACCGAATACAAATCATACAGGTTTATATGTAGCGGAAAAACTTGGCTACTTTAAAGAACAGGGCTTAGATGTTGAAATTTTATTACCTGGCGAAACGGGTGCAGATCAACTAGTGGCGTCTGGTAAGGCTCAGTTTGGCGTAAGCTACCAAGAAGGGATTACACAGGCACGTGTGCAGGATGTACCTTTAGTATCGATTGCAGCGATTATTCAACATAATACTTCTGGCTTTGCATCCACTGCATCTAAAGGGATTACGTCACCGAAGGATTTTGAAGGTAAAACATATGGTGGCTGGGGTGCACCACTTGAAAAGGCTGTCCTACAATCACTTATGCAAACAGAAAATGCGGATATTAATAAGTTAGATATTGTCAATGCAGGTGATTTGGATTTCTTCACAATGATGAAAAAAGATATTGATTTTGCCTGGATTTATTATGCATGGACAGGGATTGAAGCAGAACTTCGTGGTGAAAAATTGAACATGCTTTATTTAACAGATTATAGTGATCAGTTAGATTATTACACACCTGTACTTGCTACAAATGAAAAAATGATTAAGGATGATCCAGATACAGTCAAAGCGTTTGTCGCTGCTGCAGCAAAGGGCTATGAATATGCGATAAGTCATCCGAGTGAGGCGGCTGATATTTTATTAAAAGAGGTACCTGACTTAGATAAAGACCTTGTGCATAAAAGTCAGGAATGGCTAGCAGATAAGTATCAAGACGATGCGGCGCAATGGGGCGAGCAAAAGCTAACTGTCTGGGAGAACTACGCAAAATGGATGGCCGACAACAAAGTTTTAGAGGGCGAATTTAACGCAGAACAAGCATTTACAAATGACTTTTTACCGAAAAAGGAGACAAAATAACATGGCAAACTCATTAATTAGTGTACAAATTATCCCGAAAACTGAAAAATATGAAGATGTTATTCCATTTGTCGATGCAGCGATTGCCGTTATAGACGCATCAGGGGTGAAATATGAAGTTCATCCATTAGAAACGACAATGGAGGGTGAGCTATCGACTTTATTACAAATCATCGAAAAAATGAATGATAAGATGATAGAGCTTGGTGCTATTAATGTCATTACTCAAGTGAAAATTTTATATCAACCATCAGGTATTACAATGGGTACATTAACGGAGAAATACCAGTGATGAAGTCGGTAATCAAACAAGGAAGGACGATAATTTTTATCGCCTTCCTCTTATTCATATGGGAACTAATTGTCCGTTTTGCAGATGTTCCACATTGGCTATTGCCTGCACCAAGTGCCATCTTGAAAGAAGGCTTTCAATCGTATGAAACGTTCTTGCCGCATGCGTTTGCAACTGTTCAATTAGCACTTCTAGGTCTTGCCATTGGGATAATGTTCGGGTTAACGGTTGCCGTGTTATTACATCGTTTTACGTTTATTCGGGAGCTATTTTATCCTATTCTCATTATGTCTCAGAATGTCCCTGTGCTCGTCCTAGCACCGTTATTAATCATTTGGTTTGGATTTGGTTTATTGCCAAAGCTTATTATTATTTGTCTCGTATGTTTTTTCCCCATTGTGATCTCAGCAATGGATGGCTTTCGTCAAACCTCACCAGAGCTGAAACATTATTTTGAGATGGTCGGTGCAACGAAAGCACAAACCTTTTGGAAACTTGAATGGCCGTATGCGTATCCAGCGATTTTTTCAGGCATTAAGATCGCGGCAACCTATAGCGTTATGGGAGCGGTCATTGCGGAATGGCTAGGTGCGAAAAAGGGGATTGGTGTCTATATGACATTGGCACAATCTTCATTTCGAACAGATCGTGTGTTTGTAGCGATTTTTGCCATTGTAATTTTAAGTTTACTATTATTCAGTGCTATTCGATTATTAGAAAAGCTTGTTGTGAAGGGGAGGGGCCTACATGCTCAGCATTCAAAACATTGATAAATCCTTTGATTCCCTTCCAGTCATTCGTAATTTATCTTTTGAAGTGAAGGACGGGGAATTTGTGGCGATTATTGGTCCGTCAGGAAGTGGAAAAAGCACACTCTTTCAATTAATTGGTGGTGTGATTTCTATTGATAAGGGAGCTATCTTATTAAACGGTACCGATATCCAGCAAAAAAGAGGAACGATTGGCTATATGCCTCAGCAACCATGTTTACTGCCTTGGCGTACGATAGTAGAAAATATCACGATCGTTGAGGAGCTTCAGCAAAAACCGAATATTGAACGTGCCAAGGAATGGTTAGACAAAGTGGGACTCGCATCGTTTGAAAATGCATATCCAAATGAGCTGTCTGGTGGTATGCAACAACGGGTATCATTTATCCGTGCAATTGTCAGTGACAAGCCGATTTTATGCTTAGATGAACCGTTCTCTGCACTTGATGAGTTTACAAGGCTTGAAATGCAGGCGTGGCTTTTATCGATATGGGAGGAATATCGTAAATCTATTGTATTTGTTACTCATAGTATCGAGGAAGCACTTTTTTTAGCGGATCGCATCATTGTCTTAACGAAACGACCAGCTACGATTAAAAAGGAAATTATTGTACCTTTTGCGAGGCCACGACAAGAGGAAATCCGCCATTCCGCAACATTTACAGCATTAAAGCAACAGTTATTTACTTACTTAAAAGAAGAAAAGGATGACGGAATGTTGATTGATGCGCATATTCATTTAGATCAGTATTTGGAGAATGAAGTACCAACTTTGCTAGAGGAAGCTGAACATGTCATTGCTGTTAGCATGAATATTGAATCGTGTGAAAAAACGTTGAAGTTGTCGAAAACCTTTGCAAAGGTAAAGGCGGCGTTTGGTTTTCATCCTGAACAAGCGTTACTAGGTGTTATGGAAGAAGAGGCATTATTCGATTGGATACGCCAACATGCTTATGACATGGTAGCTATTGGTGAGGTAGGGTTACCTTATTATTTGAAACAAGAGAAGGCTATTGATGATCTTCCGTATGTGGCATTGTTAGAACGGTTTATTTTGCTGGCGAAGGAATTAAATAAACCGATTATTTTACATGCTGTTTATGAGGATGCGGCTATTGCTTGTGATTTGTTGGAAAAGCATCATGTAAAGAAAGCACATTTCCATTGGTTTAAAGGCGATGAGGAAGTGATTGAACGAATGATTCAAAATGGGTATTTCATTTCTGTAACGCCTGATTGTACGTATGAGACGGAGATTCAACAGGTTATCAAAAAATACCCAATTGAGCTGATGATGGTAGAAACCGATGGACCGTGGCCATTTGAAGATCCCTTTGACAATAAACGGACGTCTCCATGGATGATGAATCATTCCATGGAGGTTATCGCTTCAATCAAGGGGATTACAACGCAGGAAGCGGCGCGCATCATCACAAGAAATACGACAATATTTTATAATTTATAACAAAAAACACAGCTGCTTTTTTTAGAGCAGCTGTGTTTTTTTAAGGACCAGAATCGCTGATAAAAGAGTCGGAATTGCTGATAAAACCTCAAAATCGCTGATAAAAGAGCTGGGACCGCTGATAAAACCTCGATATCGCTGATAAAAGTACCAGAACCGCTGATAAAACCTCGATATCGCTGATAAAAGAGCCAGAACCGCTGATAAAACCTCAATATCGCTGATAAAAGAGCCAGAACCGCTGATAAAACCTCAATATCGCTGATAAAGCATCAAATATCGCTGATAAAAATAGTAATATCACTAAAAGCCCACCCTGTGGAACACATCATGTTTGAAATATTAACGCAGGACAATTTCTTAAAAATGAAGCGATAAGACTTCTAGCCGCAGGAACTTCGGGGATATCCTAATCCAAACTTTCGGTTACGGAGGTGTTCTTAGGAATCTCCCACTTCTAAGTTAGCGAAGTGGGAGTAGTTCAATCCAGAACGTAGTACTTATAAACATCTAGATGTCTCATTAAAAGCAAAACCCAACCACTAATAATCATCTGAGTGGTTGGGTTTTCTATGCTTTGTGAAATTTTGTTCGATGCTTTCTTTTTTAGTTTTCGTTAGACGCTCATGTGTGCTGAAAGGGGAGAATTGACGATTTTTTCTACGTCTTTTCCTTGAGTGCGCTTTTCATGCATGCGCTTCTTTTTTGCTTTTGATTGTGTCATGTTACCTTACCTCCAACTGTCATTTGTAAATATAGTACCGAAAACGGAAGGAAAAGGCAAAGCGAGGGTGATGTCCGTTCCGACTAAGCGGCTTTCTTTGGGGCGTCTGAAAAAGCTGCTTCGTTTGAGCTAGTCTGTACGCTGATCCCTAAGGAGTCGTTCAGCCTCCACTCCCATCTCAAACTTGGTGATGAGCCAAGAAAAAGTAAAACCTCGTAAGTATGTAACTTACGAGGCCGTTGTCATATTATTAGTGAGATACATCCTGTACAGAAATACCTGTGTTTGCTTTAACTTCCACTTCACGATATTTTTTGGCATCTGATTCTTTAGAAAGTAATGTTCCGATGAAACCTCCTAGGAAGCCAAGTGGTACAGAGATAATAGCTGGATTCGTTAAATTAATTAACGGATTCCCAACGAAAATTGCTTTTCCTTCAACTGGATTCCAGATGTTTGGTGAAACTGCAACAAGTACTAATGCAGAGATTAAACCAGTTAACATTGCCGTTACAGCACCAGCTGTATTAAAGCGTTTCCAATAGATTGTATAGATGATTACAGGTAGGTTAGCTGAACCTGCAATACAGAACGCAAGTGATACTAAGAACGCTACGTTTAATGTTTGTGCACCAAGTGCTAAAAGAATTGAAATAATAGCGATTGTGATTGAACCGATTCGAGCTGCAAGTACTTGCTCTTTCTCTGTAACGTTCCCTTTTTTAATGATTTGACCGTAAATATCATGTGAAAGGGCAGATGCTCCAGAAAGTACAAGACCAGCTACTACCGCTAAGATTGTTGCGAAAGCTACCGCACATACGAATGAGAATAGGATGTCTCCGCCAAGCGCTTCTGCAAGAAGAGGAGCAGCCATGTTACCTGCAGCGTTTGCAGCAATAATCTCTTCTTTACCAACGAATTTAGCTGCACCGAAGCCTAAGAAGATTGTTAGAATGTAGAAGATACCTACAATCCAAGTAGCCCAAATTACTGAGGAACGAGCAGTTTTCGCATCTTTTACTGTAAAGAAGCGCATTAGGATATGTGGAAGACCAGCTGTACCTAATACTAAAGCGATTAACATTGAAATTGTATCAATACCATTTTGATATTTAAGACCTGGATTCAAATAAGCTGCACCGCTATCAGTAGCAGTTTCCATTTCTTTAAACATCGTTGTGATGCTAAAGCCAAACTCTTTTAATACTAAGAATGAAATAATGACAGTACCCAACATTAAAAGACAAGCTTTGATAATTTGTACCCAAGATGTTGCAGTCATACCGCCGAATAATACGTAAGTTGTCATCATAACACCTACGATTAACACTGCAACCCAATAGTCGATTCCTAAAAGTAATTGAATAAGTGCTCCTGCACCAACTAGTTGTGCAATCATGTAGAATAAAACAATTGTAATAGTGCTTAAAGCTGCTGTACCACGAACTTTAGAGCTGTCGAAACGCGCAGTGATCATGTCAGCTAATGTGAATTTACCTAGGTTACGTAATGGCTCAGCAACGATGTATAATACCACTAAGTAAGCTACTAAATAACCAATAGAGAAGAAGAATCCATCAAATCCAAATAATGCTACTGCTCCGGCAATCCCTAAGAAAGAAGCTGCAGATAAGTAGTCACCAGCGATGGCTAGTCCATTTTGCCAGCCTGTTAATCCACCGCCCGCAGTGTAGAAATCACTTGCAGAAGAAGTTCGTTTAGATGCCCACCATGTAATAACTAATGTTAAACCAACAATGGCTACGAAGAAGAAAATCGCTGTAAAGCTCATTCCGTTAGTCATCAGCGGCCACCTCCATTCTCGTATTCAGCGATAATCGCCTTTGCCTCTTTATCAAAGCTATTCGCTTTTGCTACATATATGTGACATAGCCCCCATGTCATGATGAATAATCCTGCTGAATATACCCACACCCAAGTAATTTCCCCAAATGCCTTTTGGTGTAGTATTGTCGTGTACGAAGTAAGAATTGGTAACAACATGTAAGCTGCTAAAAAGATTACAGTCATTGACCAAAGAAATGAATTCTTTTTTCGTACAAGCACTTTAAATGATTCTTGATTTGCAATTGCATCATAGTCAATCACGACGCCCTTGTTTGCTTGATTGTTCGCCATTAACATTCCCCATTTTGTGTTTATTTTTCCTGCTTAAAGACTAAATTTTGCTAGTTTAGTGAATTCACATCTTCATTTTATGAAAGAGTTCACAAAATTGCAATACATTTCAGAAAAATTATAAAAAAATAATTTTTAGAAAAAAGATCTTGAAAGAGAAAATACGTGACAAAGCATAGAAATAAAAGGGGGATAGAAAATTCGGATATATAAATGGAGTTAGGTCAACTCTGGATTTTGGAGCAAAAAAAGGGGTTGCAATTTGAAAAAATGGTCGTTTTTTTCTAAAAAAATAAACACTATTTACTTTGTGGAAATTGTTTTTTTTCGTTTTTTTGAGAAGTGAATAGTATTGTTCAATAAGTTAATTGGTAAATTTTTTGTAATAAAAAATTAAAAAACTCGATCGGAAATCGAGTTTTTTAACCTGATATTTTTATTAATGTGATAGGAATATTGATAGACATTGTTGTAATAATATGGATTGTGAAAAGCGCGAAATTAATGAGAAACGTCAGAAACAGATACCCCTGTATTTGCTTTAACGCGAATTTCTTTATAAATGCGATCTGCTTCTTCCTGTGGTACTTTGCTAGAAGATAGAACAGAGCCTAAGTAACCGGCGATAAAACCAAGTGGAATTGTAATAACTGCTGGTACTGCTAAAGGTACGATAGGATTTCCAACAAAGATGGCCGCACCTTCAACCGGGCTCCATACATTAGGACCCATAGCACCTAAAACTAAGCATGATACTAAACCAGTTACCATTGCTGCTATAGCACCTGTTGAATTGAATTTTTTCCAGTAAATTGTGTAAAGAATAACAGGTAAATTTGCTGAAGCACCAATACAAAATGCAAAGGATACTAAAAACGATACATTCAAGTTTTGTGCAAATAACGCTAGGATAATAGAAACAATGGCAATAGAAATAGAGCCAGTACGAGCCGCTACAACTTGTTGCTTTTCTGTTAATTTACCACCTTTAATAATTTCACCATAAATATCATGTGAAATAGCAGAAGCACCTGTTAAAACTAAACCTGAAACAACGGCTAAAATGGTTGCGAATGCTACTGCACCGATAAATGCCATTAACACATCACCACCCAAGAAATTAGCAAGAAGTGGGGCAGCAGTGTTACCAGCTTTACTTTCAGCAAGGATTTTATCGATACCTACAAAGTTTAATGCTCCAAAACCTAAGAAAATAGTTAATGAGAAGAAAATAGCTGTAATCCAAGTTGTCCATGAAATAGAAGAACGAGCAGTTTTGGCATCTTTCACTGTAAAGAAACGCATTAAAATATGTGGTAACCCAGATGTCCCTAAAACAAGCGCCATCATCATCGAAACAGAGTCAATTGTACTTGTATATTTCATCCCTGGTACAAGGAATTTTTCACCGTGATCCACAGCGATCGTATCAAACATTTTCATAAGAGAGAAATCAAATTTAATTAATACTAATGTAGCTAATAAGCCTGTCCCGAATAATAGAAGACTAGCTTTAATAATTTGCACCCAAGAAGTAGCTGTCATTCCACCGAATAATACATAAGTAGTCATCATAACACCTACGATTAAAACCGCAATCCAGTACTCAATACCAAATAATAGTTTAATAAGGGCACCTGCACCTACTAATTGTGCAATCATATAAAGGATTACGATGATAATTGTTCCTGTCGCAGCAACCCCGCGAATACGTTTTTCGTTGAAACGTGAAGTAAGCATATCAGCTAAAGTATAACGACCTAAGTTACGCATAGGCTCTGCAATAATATAAAGAAGAACTAAGTTAGCCACTACATAGCCTACAGAGAAGAAGAAACCATCAAAACCAGTTAAAGCAATCGCACCGGACACCCCAAGAAATGCGGCTGCGGATAAATAGTCACCAGCGATAGCAAAGCCGTTTTGCCAACCTTTAAGACCACCACCAGCAGTATAGAAATCAGCGGCAGAAGACGTACGCTTTGCTGCGATAAATGTTACAACAAGTGTTAAACTAACGATTGCTAGAAAGAAACCAACGGATACTAAGTTCATTTATTTTCCACCTTTCGCGTGATACTCTGCAAGCACTGCCGCTGCAGCTTTATCGAATGAAGCAGCTTTTTTTACATATACTGTACAAAGAACGATCGTCATAATGAATAATCCTGCTGAATAAACCCAAACGCCCGTAATATTTCCGAAGATTTTTTGTTGTAGTACAGGTTGAAAAGCAAGGATTGGTAGCAAAATATAAAGTAATAAAAACGCTGCTGTAATCGAGAAAAGGAAGGTATTCTTCTTTTTTACGAACTTGTTGAACGATTCCATAGCTTCAATTGCATTATAGTCAACTGATTCTATATTTTTGTTCCCAGAAATGTTAGCCATTATTATTCCCCTTAAAGTGTTATATTTCTGTTTTAAACCACATATTTCTTTTTGAGTCGTCGTTATATTCACTTATTTTATGGGGTAGATTCTTATAATGCAATACTAAATTTTGAGTTTTTATAATTTTTAATCTCTTTAAGTTTGTGGAAATAACATAGAAATAATAAGGATTTAATAGAAAAAAATCGTATAAAAGAGAATGGGTTTATCGATAAGAATAATATTATTAAAATAGTTTAATGATAATAATATCGAATGTAGGAGAAAATTTTAACATGAAAGAGAATTTTGTGGAAATTGTTATTCTGGCATTGAATGGCAGAAAATATTAAAGTGTAAAAAAACGTTGTTATACAACAACTGGAATAGCGTCTTGGGAAATAATCAAAATAGTAAAAAACAGCTTTAAAAAATTTTAAAAAAAGAGTGATTTATTTGGAATATACAGGATATAAATATGTCAAAATCATACAAAATACAAAGGTTCGACATATAAAAATAGAAGTATATGCTCATAATCTTGTATTTAGTTTCTATAATTTATACAATTAAAAACGATGGTAAATTGAAGGGAAGTGGAAAAGATATGAAAAAGAAAAGTGTCATGCTCGTTTTGATACTAGTTTTAAGTAGCCTATTAGCTGCTTGTGGTAGTTACAAATTTGAACCAGAACTGAATATAGAAGTACAAGATTTTTCGGTTACAAATCAAAAAAATGAAAAGGTAAGCCTTGATACTTTTAAAGGTAAGCCATGGTTAGCAATGTTTATCTTCACTAACTGTAATACCATTTGTCCACCAATGACGTCTAACATGACAGAGGTGCAAAAGGCACTTCAGGATGAAGGCGTGGAAGACTATCAAATCGTAGCTTTTAGTGTTGATCCTGAGGTTGATAAACCAGATGTTTTAACCAATTACTTAAAATCATATTCAGTGCCTGATGCAAGTAAATGGCAGCTCTTAACTGGCTATGATCAAAAATTCATTGAACAGTTTGCAATGAAATCGTTTAATTCACACGTAAGAAATGACCCTAATTCTGACCAAGTTATACATATGGGAAGTTTTTACTTAGTCAATGCTGATGGGATTGTTGTGAAGGATTATTCCGGTAACACAGAAGTACCAGTTGAGACGATTGTGGCAGATATGAAGGCGTTATCTAAATAAAAAGCAATAACTCAGAGGTTTGAATGACCTCTGAGTTATTTTTTTGGATGAATGTTGGAAATGCCGAACATACTTCTATCCAGATATTGCTACAAAATTCTTAGCTAAAATCGTGAAGCGTGGCGACTTTGATCAAAGCGTGCGAAAAATTGCAATAGAACGCTTAGGAAAGATGCCGCTGATTGAAAATGTTGATACGGATTGGATATTGACTGATGGTTTTGAATTAGTTCGTGTTGGAAAGAAAATGATCAGCAGAAGATTGAAAACATTTGTTCAAACAGAAAAAACAACAAAAAATTGGCTGTTTTCTTGGTGTTTAAATAAAAAAATTCCATATGTATTTAATTCCATCCCATATAGCTAAGGCTAAGATTACTGCTAGAATCCCTTTAAAAATATCTTTCATACAGCACCTCCATAGAAGTTTTACGAATGAGAGTTTTAAAAGTTTCATGTCGATAATTTTTATGGGTATCAGAGGTAGCGAAATCTGTTAAAGAAG
Source organism: Lysinibacillus sp. fls2-241-R2A-57 (assembly GCF_030209535.1). Classification (NCBI taxonomy): domain Bacteria; kingdom Bacillati; phylum Bacillota; class Bacilli; order Caryophanales; family Bacillaceae; genus Lysinibacillus; species Lysinibacillus sp. fls2-241-R2A-57. The sequence continues at coordinate 52,347 of NZ_JARVRU010000016.1, read as the reverse complement.
AGATAGTTAACGCTGAAAACTTAAAATGACTTACTGAGCACTTTGCTATTTCTTTTCATATTTTTTACTATCCCACGCCCAATTTACGAAAGCGTAAACAATCGCTAGCCATAAAGAAAAGAAGAGGTTATTAAGCAAATCCCAATTACCTTTTCTGAAATAATCCCAAATAGATGAAAATAAAAACATTGTTACGAAGTAAAAAATATATTTGTGCTTTCTAATAAGTAAAATAATAATCACCTCAATATGTAATTTATGTAAATTGTGACATAAAAAATGCGGTGTGATTAGACGCTACAGCATAGAGATTAACTGAACAATATGAGGAAATTGTGCAGTAAAAAAGATGAGATTTCCCATCTTCAATAACTCATTAAGGTTGTTGAAATCCAAATATACCTATTAATAGTGCAAATAGAAAAACTATAGAAAAGAACGAATTAAACAGTATAAGAATCATTCGGATATTACCTTTAATTCCAAGTAAAGCACTTATTATACCCAATACTCCAATAATTAATGGTGTAAATATGACTTTATCGTAAAGAAAATCAAAAAAGTCAAATCCAAATATAAGAAAGTTCAACATAAAACAAAAGAAAGATAAACCTGTGAAAAATTTTCCTTTCAAAATTATCACCACCATCTAAGTTATTTTCAGTACTTGTTAAGTGAGTTATTAGAGATTTTTAAACATCCAATATTTGGAGCATTATTTAATGAAAGGATAACATAGCTAGGTGTGATTTAAAACTATGAACATATTTTAATGCTGAACACTTTGAGGAAAATGTGCATTAAAAAGCTTATTTGAGTATAATTACACAATTCGAATTGGTTTATGCTTTTTTAATTGAGAGTAAACCTTTGTTAAAAGGAATTCATATTCGGAAACAAAAAACCGGCAAAGGTTGCCGGTTGTGGGTGATGACTAATTTAAACTTATTTTGTATTGTTTTCGTTTGAAAATCGACCAGAAGCGAATTTTTTGTTAGCTTCTGCCTGTTGGATTTGTTGTCTAATTTGATTAACATCAGTCTCATTTCCGAATTCTACGTTCATCGAGTTCTTTGAACCAGAAGCTTGTTTTTTGTTAGCTTCTGCTTGTTGGATTTGTTGTCTAATTTGATTAACATCAGTCTCATTTCCAAATTCTACGTTCATTGCATTTTGAGTTGCATTGGGAATTTTTGAGCTGAAGTTTTGATTGTTGTTCGCCATTGAAAATCACCTCCTGAAATTAGTTTATACAGAAGGTGCTTTAGTATCCGTAAATTTTTTAACCAAATTTTATTCAATTGAGAGTATCATGGGATCTTAGCTTGGAAAACTTGGGACGATGTAAAAGAAAATTTGTTATCCTAAAATAAATCATGTAAAGGAGTTTGAAAAAAATTAAATTTCGTTCTGAATAAGACAAAATAAAAACCCCAGTTTAAACCGGGGACGCCTAGTTGAGCTTTTGCTGTATGGAACTGACCATATTTAACAGTGAGATGTGTTCAGATACTAAACACGTCTCCATAGTGTAATGGTTCGTCTTTTGGATTTCCACTGAGTATTCTCATACTACACATCCTTTTCTAGTTGTTCGCCATTTTTCATACATGGATAGTCTGGTTGAAATAGAAAATTAATTTATATAAAAAAACAGGTTACTGCACTATTTGAGGAAATTGTTCAAGCACACATATTAATTAAGGGGTGTTTTTATAGAAATGTTAGGTTTATTTATAGGAATATTCCTGATAATAATAGGATTTTTTATAATTCCAATTGGCTTTGCCCAACTAAAAGATGAATTAGGGGATTATAGTAATAAGCCATTATATAAAAGAATTTTTGTATATACAATTGAAATTTTAGGTTTCTTAAATCTTAGTAATTTTATTGGTTGGTTAATGGGTATTGGGTTTTTACTAGTTCAGGTTTCTATTTTGTAGTTTTATTTTTTAAGTAACTGAACAATATGAAGAAAAGAAAAAGCTGTAACGTTTGCAGACGCTACAGCTTCAGTACGAAACTATTTGAATTTTTCAGGTTTAGTAACTTTAATAGAAGCTACTTCTCCGCAATTTTGACACACAGTATAAATAAGTGGAGATCCTGTAGAGAAAAAATTATCAACTGGTCTTAAGGCAGCATAACCATCAAGTTTACCTTCACCAAATGAATTTCCGCCGCAGGACTTGCAGATTAATTTATTGTTTTCCATAATATCACCTCAATATGTAAGTTATGTAAATTTTAACATAAGAAAAGCCGCAGCGTAATCAGACGCTACAGCATGGAGATAAATTGAACAATATAAGGGAAATGTGCAGTAAAAAAGCTTTTTAGAAATAAGCTTTTATTTTTAGTTTTTCCCAGTTTCATCTTTTTTACTTCTATGTAGCAATGCGATGAATAAAAAACTTGCTACCCAAAAGGAAAAGAAAAAGTTTTCAAGTAAAGCCAAATTACCATTTTTGAAATAATCCCAAATCGTTGCAAATAAAAACAGTGTTACAAAGAAAGTGATAAATAAGCATTTTCCGAATGTGGTCAATTAAAGCACCTCTATATGTAGCATAAGTAAATTAAATTGTTAAAGAATAACAAAATAACTATTAAAGGATCACTAGGATGGAATGACCTTGTAACAAATGGGTAAGTCATGCCGGCCAACTAACACCATAACCTAATAAGAGCGTACGATACACTCGATATTAATTTGTACAAATTAAGGTTTCCTATACTTTAAAAAAGTCATAGCGTCGTCACACGCTACAGCTTAGAATTGGTTACTGCCGTTTTGGGTTTAGCTAGACCGATTTTTAATCAAATGAAAATTTATTTAAGGAGCCTAAGTGCTTCCTTTTTTCTTTATGAAGGCAGTAATAAATAAATACATCAGCATGGTTATGAGCATTTTTGCAACTATCAAGACGACCCAAAAAATTTAAACATTGGAGATAGAGTACATTTCGTGAAAATTCGACGGATTAAATCATCTAAAATAGTTATTCGAATTGAAGCAAAGGCAACCGTTTCGTGGATGTAACTAATCACTATTGGAGCGGCTTCCTTATTTTTATGGATGATTTAAAGAAAGAACAGGTAACTCATCATCATCATACTAAGCGAATATCGCCGCTAAAGAGTCAAGTTTCGCTGCTAACAAAGCGAATATCACCGCTAAAACATCAAGTTTCGCCGCTAAGCAAGCGAATACCGCCGCTAAAACGTCAAAATGCGCCACTAACCATAATATTTTTCCCGCTTGCGGACCATTACCGTGTGTAATTTGGATTTTATGTCCCGCTAAAAATTTGGAATTGATATTGATGCTGCTTGTTGTCATTGTATTCTATTGAAAAATTTGTTAATATAATAATACGACGATGAGAGGACTGATGGATGGACAATGATTAACTAATCTATATTTTATTTGAAATGAATAACTTCAAACTACAAAATATAGGATTAGTCTGTCCATTTTTATAAATCAGTTTATACTTTTTTGTCATGATTCCAATGGCAAAATAGAACTTATTTCATATAAGTGAAAGACTAATCCTTCCAATTACAAATTGGGGGGATTTTTTATTCTCTCATAGTAACCTTAATCTAATAAATAAAGGAGAGAGAGAAATGAGCGAATCAGACACTATTGTTACGCATGTAATACTCCGTATAAGTCGTTAATATCCATCAAACATATACGGAGAAATTTAGAATAGATGGATGTACCGACTTTGTATAAAAAGTAAAAAGTGTTGATATACAGAGGAGGAATTATCATGTCAATGATAAAAGTACAAGATTTAACATTTTCTTATCCAGGTAGCTTTGATAATATTTTTGAAGGTGTAAACTTTCAACTAGATACGGATTGGAAACTCGGATTTATCGGTAGAAATGGACGAGGTAAAACAACATTCTTTAATTTATTATTAGGGAATTATGAGTATAGTGGGAAAATCATTTCTTCTGTAGAATTTAATTATTTCCCTTATCCCGTTTTGGATAAAAATAAGTATACTTATGAAATCTTTGAAGAAATTTGTCCTCAAGCCGAAGATTGGGAATATCTTCGTGAAATATCCTATCTAAATGTTGATGCCGAGGTTATGTACCGACCATTTAAAACATTATCAAATGGTGAACAAACAAAGGTGTTACTGGCTGCACTTTTTTTAACGGAGGGTCAATTTTTATTAATTGATGAGCCAACCAATCATCTAGACACTGATGCACGAAAGACGGTCTCTGATTATCTAAGGAAGAAAAAAGGGTTTATTTTAATTTCACATGACAGAAACTTTTTAGATGGATGCGTCGACCATATTTTATCTATCAATAGGGCAAATATCGAAGTTCAAAGTGGTAACTATTCTTCTTGGAAGTTAAATTTTGATAGACAACAGGAACACGAAGAGGCAACTAATGAGCGTCTACAAAAAGACATTGGGAGATTAACACAGTCTTCAAAACGGTCAGCTGGTTGGTCTAATCAAGTGGAAGCTTCCAAAAACGGGACGACGAATTCAGGTTCTAAGTTAGATAAGGGTTTTGTAGGACATAAAGCGGCCAAGATGATGAAAAGAGCAAAGAACATTCAATCAAGGCAACAAAAAGCTATTGAGGAAAAGTCAAAACTGCTAAAAAATGTTGAAAAAACGGAGTCATTAAAATTAGAACCGTTGGAATTACATTCAAATGAATTGATTGCTTTGACTGATGTCTCTATTAAGTATGATGATCAAATAGTGAATACACCAATTAGCTTTAAAGTGGAACAAGGTGACCGAATTGTATTGGACGGAAAGAATGGAAGCGGAAAAAGTAGTATTCTAAAACTAATTCTAGGAAATCCGATACAGCATACAGGCTCAATAAATTTAAGTTCAGGACTCATTATTTCCTATGTCAAACAAGATACTTCTCATCTGAAGGGACTGTTATCGGACTTTATTGAAGAGCATGAGATTGATGAAACGTTATTTAAATCCATCCTACGTAAGATGGATTTTGACCGAATTCAATTTGAGAAAGATATATCTCATTATTCTGGTGGACAAAAGAAAAAGCTGCTTATCGCCAAAAGTTTATGTGAAAAAGCTCATTTATATATTTGGGATGAACCATTAAATTTTATTGATATTTATTCTCGCATGCAGATTGAAGAGCTTATTCAAAAATTTAATCCTACAATGGTTATTGTGGAGCATGATCAGGCATTTCAACAAACAGTTGCAACAAAAACTATTAACATGAGTTAAATGGATAAAGCATCGGTGTGAAAACCGATGCTTTTTTGATGCAAAAAATTATTGTATTTTTTAGAAATTTTAAAGTAAAGAAATGAACGCGAAATTATTTCAGAGAATTAGGAGGGAAATCGCTGGCTGAAAGTTTCCTCATTGAGCGTAATGATTCACTACAGTTGAACTGTGCTAGGAAATAAGCAACGTGTACAGGCGTTATCTGCATTTAATGAGTTACTGATGTATGCGTTGGGAAGTAAGCGTCAAATATTCCATGAGATAATCTTCTTACATACTACATTGGAAAAACACCTATTAAAAAAGAATGGGAAGCCTATATTCAAGACTATAAAAACAGTGGATTATTAAAGTTTGTAAAAAATGAACCTACCGCCTATCGAGTAGACACTTAAAAAGTCTCTTGATAGGGTACAGTTTAATGTTGAGGCGGTTTTAATAAATACTGATTAATATGTCATGACCCTGGGCAAGGCTTTGTTCATAAAAATGGATTAACTGATCGAGTTCCGCAATAAGTTCTGCGAAAAGTTCCTCAGCTTCATCGTCCAACCAAATATCCGGATAAATCTGTTTCTCTCTAAAATCTGCTGGCTTGAATTGTTGCTGTAAGACGGTCCTATCCATAGAATGAAGGGCTTCTAATATGCAGGGAAGCTCTTCACAGCCAATGACGCTGACGAATTCTTCAGTATCCAGCACGTGGACTCCGACAATCGCTTCGCTTAATGGGTGATCCTCAATCGGCTGCGAGGCAGAGATCCCTGTTAGCAAACAATGCAATCCGTCCCATAATTTATCCATGTCATATACGGGACAGCATTGTTTTTCCATAAGCTCCTCAATCTTCCCGATGATATGGGAATTGTCTAACTGGGCAATTTCATCCGCTAAAGCATCTTCTAATGATAAGTAACTGGCCATGATTCCCATCGTGTATCTTCTCCTTTATTTTCTATCATTTTATTCATAAACCGAAATAGAAAACTTCTTCCATGTTGTAGACGGTTGGTTCGCCTCATGCCTATATTGACGGATGTAACCCTCAAATTTCGCGGTTTCCTTAGTCGATCATACTATTTCAACATCAGAGGAAAGGGAAATGGGCATAAGAATTTGTTCTCCAATGCCGGCCATTTGGCATCGATGAAAACGTATTGTCTTTTTATTTAAGATTACCATGTTTTGGGTAATTTTGATAGTTTTCAAGGTACTCTTACGTTGGAACCACGGATAATCAACGCATGCTCGTCCTTTAGGCAGACAAATATGTGTTTCTTATTTTTGTAAATGGGAAATAGCAATTAAAAAATAGGAATTGAAGCTATATATTGTTAGAGGCGAGTGTTCGTAATAAATCCCGGAAAGATGTTTAACGAACTATTTTACGCAAAGTAATTTAAAACGTTCGTGTTTTATTGTTAAAAGTGCTATTTGTCCATCAGCTGGATACTTCGAAGATTGAATAAAACACGAACATTGTATTTGGAAAGTAACTATGCCTATTAACTTTTCCATATGCTACTATAGATTAAACCTCACAATCATTATTTAACTTTACTTACTTCCATATATTTAGACATTCGGTTTAACATGATTGCTTCATCTCTTTCAACATTTATAAATTGTTTATTTAATGCTCCTTTTAGTTTGAAATAATTCACAAACGAAAGGAAGATTTAATGCTTACAAAAGCCCTTGCTAGCTGTATAACGAAGCGGCTGATAACTGGTCAATATCTTGTCTTTATACTAAGACTGGTTCGCATGAAATTGAATGCACTTTAGAAGAACTAACCGCATCCGTTTGCCGAATGATGATACAAGAATCTCAGTCATATACTTTTAAATAAAAAGATCTTCCTGCTTGTTTATAGCGAAAGAAAAGACGTTAGGGCATAATTGAAACAACAAATCGATGACTACCTTTATATAAAAGGATAATCACTATTGGGAAGATGGTTAGAGGCGAAGAAATTCGTCTCTTTTTTATTGTATGCTCGGTATACGTAGGAACTATAGGGTGGAAGGTTTAGAAGCGGGAAGACAGGCGTATTGGTTTGCCGATAGCAAGGGTGTCTGTGGTGACGCGGAATCAGAAGGAAAAGCACAGTCCTGAAGAACACGAATCTCGTAGAAGGCTTGGTATGATTGAGTGAGTTGCACTATATTTTCAATAAGAAAGTTATCTTAACATGAATGCTTAGCACGTTGTCTATTTAAAAAGTTTTCAAGAAAAATGTAGTTTTAGGTTAATTTAACGAGCGGGGAATATATGTTCTCTTTTTAAATTCTTTAGATACAGGAACGTAAAGAGAGGGAGCAACTACAATAAAGAAACAGGTATCAGGTGTTGAATGGAAAAATTAGGGGGATATATTTGTTATAATAGTTGCAATAGAGGTCCATGTTGCCTTTTTTATGAGATGAAAAAGGGTTTTTATTTTGATCTTGAAGCATAGTTCAACCTTTTTTCTGTAAATAAAGTAAGTCGATGCAATAATAAACGCCTTCGTTCAATTAAGACATTCTATCCAACTTGTAAAAGACTTTTGATAAAGCGATACAAAGCTATTTCAAATCATACCATGTAATGAAGAAACAAGATGAACAATAAAAATGTTTAAAGGAGAGAAAATTAAAAATGAGTGTAGAAATTTATAACGGAGAACGTTCTGAAGAAAGTATTCTATTCGAAAAATTGTTAATTTCCGAAAGTAATAAAGAGAATTTTTCTAGTATTGAAAACACTAAACGGTTTGTTAAGCAATTAGGAACTGAAAATAGCAAGCCATATGTTATTGGGGATGATGTTGAGTTTTTAAGTGATGTTAAGGAGCGGACATTCGAGGGAATGCAAGTTTTCACATTAAATGATCAAAAATCCTCGAAGCAAAAAATTATTCTTTATTTACATGGTGGTGCTTGGACAAATCAGCCTTTAAATTTTCACTGGTGGTTCATGGATAAAATCGCGCAATCATTGAATGCGAAAATAATTGCTCCCATTTATCCTAAAGTACCTCATTTTAACTATAAAGATACTTACCCAAAAATCCTAAACTTATATAAAGAAAATCTTATAACTGTTGATAGTTCCAATCAATTAACGATTATGGGAGATTCGGCAGGCGGAAATATATCACTTGTTTTGGCTCAGCTTTTAAAAATGAACAATTTGCCTCAACCGAAAGATATTATTTTATTATCAGCATGTGTTGATTTGAGTTTAGAAAATCCTCTTATATCTGAATATGAAGAAAAGGATCCGATGTTAGCTAGTGAAGGAATGGAAGTCATTACAAAGATTTGGGCAGCTGATAAACATTTAAAAGACTCATCGATTAGTCCAATATACGGTGACTTTAAAGGACTTGGGAAGATTACTCATTTTATTGGAACGCACGAATGTTTATATCCAGATGCAATAAGACTTGATGAAGAACTAACAGAACAGGGAATTGAAATCAATACTTTTGTTTATCCTAAAATGAATCATGTGTTTGTTGTTATGCCAATCCCTGAAGCCCAAGATGCTCAACAAAAGATTATTACTATAATAAGTTAATTTAAGGAAATGGGGAGTTAACAGTAGTTGAAGCGGCCACCAGGAGGGAAATCTACGTTTAAAATAAGAGGTAGAGATTCAAAAAAGGCTATGACCATATTCGCGTAAAAATAGTTAGATGAAGAGCTGATTGATCATATTATGAAAGAAAGCGATCATCGCGCATTCAATTGCTGTGTCGCATTTTAAATGTGCCTGAAAGTTCGACTTAGTGTTATTCATAAGGAAAGTAATGGCCGTTATGGTGCATCGAAAAATTCTTTTAAAGAGATATACATGCTAAGGCTACGCATTATGAGAAAAGCTGGCATTCGTTCAAATATTACAAAAAATACAGTCCGACGCCAAAATATAGAGATCAGTGAAAGAGCGTTAAAAAAGTACGTATTTTCACACAGTACAGGATGATTGGTGATATTTTGGCGTCGGTATAAGATTATCATACAAAAATTTGATGAATATAAATTTGGGCTTGAAATAACGTTTGACCTAATTTTAGAAGTACTTGATAACGCAGTTGCAGCGCAAAATACACACCAGAACTTATTGTACAAACGGATTTAGATTTTTAATATACAAGTGAAGCTTTTGGCGAGTTCTTAGAGAAATACGATTTTACACTTTTTACAGCTTTTTCGTCTCAATGTTATTAGTATACTTTTCAATGAAACGTAACTTCCTATAATTTATATTATGTAAACTAAAATTATTTGGCGTGGAGGAGGGCTTGGATACGTCAACTACCCATAATATATGTTGTATATGGACAAGAATCTACAGACGTTTTGGGTAAGAATGTCCGAATGCTGCTTCGTTTGCATAACAAGAAACAAGATGCTGCCACTGCAACACCTTGTTTAACTCTTACACTGAGTTCGATAGAGATAGTAAGCTAGAATAAAATTTAATTTAATTTTTTGAAAAATAAAACTCTGTCTTGATTTGGACCGTCATAGTTTGAATTTATTGATAGACCATCAATAGTTTTATCTCCATCTTCAATTTCAAAACCCATCTTGGTATGATAGGCAATAGAAACTTTATTGACAGGTGACGTTACACAACGAACAATACTTCGATTATTTAGCTTTACTACATTAAAAAATTTATTGTATAAATGTTTTCCAATATTATGTTTTCTGTACTCAGGATGGACTCCAACGAAATGAATATACGCCTCGTTTGAATGAGTTTGAGATAGGAATCCTATTAGAAAAGCCACATGTTTACCATCCTTTTCTGCAATGAAACTTGTTTGTGTAAAATGGTCGAAGAATAATTTTGGTAACATATCGGACATATTCCTTCCACCCCACCACTCATTGATTAGAGGTGAAATTACATAGTAGTCTGAACCTTTAACTGAACGAATTTCCATTTTAAACCTCCCTGTTTATTTAAAAACTTATTTAAACTAATATTTACATTAAACCAAATTTTAAATTATTCATTATGCATACAGATAGGTAAGCTTTTGAAGTTATCGCCAGCTTTTCCCCCTGTTCGAATCAATTCAAAAGAAGTATGTATTCTTTTATATTCTGGAACTGGGATACCATGTTCTGATGCTATATTTTTCATAGTAACCTTATCACGATAAGCTAGAGCACTTTCCCACGTTTGGCCTTGAATACCAAGTAAGTCCCGTAACTTACCAGCACGTAGTAAATCATACTCACCAGCAGCAACAATTGAGTGAAACTGATACTTTTCATACAATTCTAAAGCAGTTAATTCAATACAACCGTTCTTCTCATAATTACTAAATGAGTATATTTCAGCATAGTTACCGTCTTTATATCCTTGTACAGTTCCCTCGTCATTTAGTAAAAGTAACTGCTCCCCTTCCCTTAACCATTTTTCATAAGGATACATATAATAAGTGACCAAGGTATTTATATTATGTAAACTAAAATTATTTGGCGTGGAGGAGGGTTTGAATAAGTTAACTACCCATAATATCTGTACTTTTTTGTATATGGACAAGAATGTCATGACAACCCTCATTTCAAAAAAATAAAAAGGACAAGAATGTCCAGACTTTTAATATTATACAAATAAAATACTATAGCCAAGTTTTTTAATTAAGTTGATTCAATAAATTATTCACCTACATCTCTTTATGATGAATATGTGATTTTAAGCATATCTTTGCCAAATACTTAGTGATATAATTTCCAACGCAGTAACACCAACTCTTTCAACTTACTTGATTTAAATATCAAATTTAATTAACAGCATAATTTTGATTACATTTGAGTTTACCTATAACTTTCAGCTTCAATTTGATTAATTTTTTTACTAGTGGCATATGTATGATTAACTACTTATAATAAACAACATGGAAGTTCATTATAATTTATTCTGAAGAACAATACTAAATAACCAGTCGTCAAATAAATTTCGACAACTGGTTAGGTGTATACTTTTTCGACTGTAATATATCAGCAATTTTCACTTCTACCTGTAGAAAGGATACTAAACATTAGTTTTTACAGAAGCAAGATCTCATCTTCTTTTGCAAATTCATTTTTTATAAATAATTTTTTACTTTTTGCTGGTCGGCTGTATAAATAATCAGTACTAAGGATTTAATGGCTCGACTACATGCAACATAAAATAATCTGTTTGTTTTATGAAAGATTATTACGTTCTTTCATGGGAGTTTAAGTATATTTCTTCACAAGGTGATTACATGCCATGCGTAAAGAGCAATACTTTGTTCAATTCGCATTTTACTACCTCAGGATACTGATATGTACGCTGTAATTGATTAGCTGTTAGATTCTTAAGTAAATATATCCAGCGTTCATGTAGACAATCTTTTTTTTCAAACAGTACGACTTTATTTCAAAGACACAACGATCTTACTACCCATTTTTATTTATCCTACACTCTCATCTGCTAGTACTACTATTTTTTATTACCAAATTAGCCGTTTCACTCGGATGGTTAAGAGGAAAATGATGACCATATGGAACAACATCAACCTTACCAAGATGGGAAGGAGCAGAATAGCCTCTGTCATAATCCCCCCAAATAATGCGAAGATTATACTTTGTTACTTCATTGAAATCACCTTGATCGTTTTTCAATAGTAAACTGTTAAGCAGAACCGTAGTATTTAAAATTCTAGGAGAAGTAAAACTGTTACTTATTTTTTCAATATAATGTTCAGGGATGTTCTCCTTACTTTCAAATAAACCATTACTTAATAAATAACGCTCTATCAAATTAGTAGTTGCCAATTTCAATGTCCATTTGTTCATAAATTGAGGAACATTTATCGATTTAGCATTTTTTTTAGCAACAGGTGGCTGAAGTAAAGTAATTGTATACTTCTTATCTATATACTTTTGTACTAATGCTTCCAAAAGAATATACGCACCAAATGAATGGCCAATTAGATGGGCACCGTTAGTAGCTTTCTCCAATAACTTTTTTAATACATTCAAATAGATATTTAAAAGATTTTTCTCTCGTTTAAAAGGAGAACGTCCCAAACCTGGAAGGTCCATGATCCATACAGGTCGACCCGTTTTTTCATGAAGCTCTTTCCCTAAAGGAAATAAATCCTCTCCATCACTTAATAAACCATGTAATAAAATAAACGGTTTACCCTCTCCTTGTGATTGGTAAATGGTAGTATTATTACATAATGTTCGTTTAAATAAATGACTGTGCTGGCCATTTTGATACATCATGCGATAATCCAGATCAGCTATTACGGCTGGGAGAAATTTCATTACATTTGTCTCCTTAAACCAATCTTCTCCCATAATCTTTTTCGCTGAACCATTTGAAAATGTTCGATTTGTAATAAAGTTCAGCCCATCAGCAGGAATTTGGGTTATTTTGCTTACGCCACTATTCATAAGTGCTTTCATAATTGGCAATGGGGCAGAGATTTTAGGTGCAGTCATATTCATACTTTCTGACATAGCATCTAATAATTCTGAAATATTCTGATCATGTTGTTTATCTTCAACAAGTGTATATGTTTGTATAGTTGGTTGCTCCAATCTGAAAACCTGCACAATAAACTTTGCTAGTTCATCGTTTGCAATAAGTGGTAATCTATATTCCTTACCTCCAGGAATCACTGGCATGAGCCCTTTTCGCATACTCATCACAAGCAAGCCTATGCCTCCTGTTTGCTCCGTACTCCCTGTTTTACTACTACCAACTACAGTTGGTGGATTAATTACTGAAAGCGGATAACCTACTGTTGATGCCTGCTGACGGATATAAAGATCTGCTAAAAACTTTGTTCTCTCATATGGATTTTTTATTTTCAAAAAATTGTTTCCTTCTTTAAACACATCTATCGCAATCTTGCTATTTTTATCATCAAAGGGACTCATATAGCCTACAACATGAATAAATTGTTGCAATCCCTTCAATTGATGAATATTTTTAGCGAATTCACTAATATGTTGGGCACCATTCAAAAATACGGAAGCTGCCTCTTTGCTTGTCGCTTGAATATCCATGGGGCCTCCTGCGTGAATAATCACATCCGTTTTCAATACCCACTCCTTATCTTCAGCACTTAGACCTAAGTCTATTTTCGTCAAATCACCTTCAATAAAGTGCATAACTGCCTCAATTAAGATGCCTCTTTCTTGATAAATGCGTGTTGCTTTACTTTTCGATCTCACTAATAGAAGAATTGTAACATGCTCTTTGGCTAATTCCTTCACTAATTGCTTTCCAATAAAACCTGTTCCGCCAGTTAAAAATACTGTTCTCATATAAATCCTCCTTTTAGTACTATTCAGTACTAATTTGATGTAAAAAAAATGCTTCTTTTATCGAAGCAAGTTAAACAAATGATCTGCTGTTTTCAAGATTACAGTTGCATCCTCCAGTGTTTCTGAAATAAATAGCGCTCCTTCAAGATTTGTAATAAAAAGAGATGCAACCTCGTCAATATTAATTGTCTTTCTAAATTCACCATTCTCTACCCCTTGTTTAAGTAATAGAGACACTTTCGTTTGTAATCCTGCAAAAAAAAGACCTATTTTTTCTTTTACTTTTGTGGCATTTGTAGGGCTTTGAATATAAAGCGTAATAAATGGACAGCTCCCCTTATATTCTCTCGTCTGAACTCCTTGTGATATTTGCTTTAAAAACAGTTGGATACGATCTTCAACTAATAATTGGTTTTGAGATAGTAAGCCATCAATTGCAGATTGATACATTTCAATCCAATAATCAACGACCCCTTCCAACAATTCTTCCTTATTAGAGAAGTGATAATACACATTAGACTTTGAAACTTTGCTTACACGAACTAATTCATCCATGCTTGTATAAGCAAACCCTTTTTCTAAAAATAATGTTGCAGCTACTTCAATCACACGTTTTTGATTCATTAATTTTCTCCTTGTTATAATTAGTACTGTACAGTACTATAATAGGTGTTGCAAGTATTTTTATTAGTTTAATAAAAAAATTGATCAAAAAAGCTATACTTTAATTAATTAATCTCATTTTGAACAAAGTTGAACTGAACCCCAAAACTGTTTTGGATGGCTTGCAATTTTTCACTTGTGTTTTTTGTTTTCCAACGAATATTTCCGTATTTATTGGAAATATTCGTTACTATAGGATTATACATATGAACCACTCCTTCGCAATCTATTATATTTTTAATATTATAAATAGTTTAAACTTTGGTGTCCTTTTACACTATTCGACTTATCGACTTGTATATGGACAAGAACCTTTATACATTTTTTTAGACTGACACCTTTACCTTATATTATTTGGGATTCTGGCTTTATTTAATCTAAACTTGTATTGATAAGCAATCCTCAGCAAATCTGCAATATAGTATTTATTTCTCACTTTATTAATTTCCTTTTACTAAATTATACAATAATGAAAACGCTGTGAAACGCATCGAAATTCAGTAACACGTACCGTTGCCCACCTCGATCGCTCTCATAGCGCACAATAAAATTGAAAAACGTTTTTAAATCATTTATGTTTATTCATAACAAATGATGTGATCTGATTGGGATAAAGAGATGAAAGCCATTCATCCTCAGATAACAATACCACATGTTTTTCTATAGCCAATTGTTTTGATTTAGTTGATTTTCCTGCTCCCATTTTTCCACAGAAAATGTATAGAGTCCCCAATTGTTTCCGTGCTTATTTTATTGGTTGTTGCCCCACCTTGTTACTATAATTTACAACCTACAACCTAGGTTATTAGTAATAGTAACTGTCTTTTTTTAGTATGATTATACAATTTCAAATATTCAATATCTAAATCGTCTTTTAATTTTAAATTAAATTTTTTTATGTTTTAGGAAAGCTGTGCCGTTAGATCAATAACTTCAACAAAAAAACCTTCAATCCTTTTTAAGCAACAAGAAAAAAACGAATTCTAAAATCAAAATCCGTTCTTCGTAATTTCTTATACTAACGCTAATACAATGTTTGAAGTATATGTGACAACACATTGGCGTTGATGTGTTTAATTATATTAACTGAGTTTCTATTTAGTTGAAGCAGAAGGTGTTATGACTAATCAAAAGCGTTCCATCGTTAGATCAGTATTTACTGAAACCGCAGCTTTATTACCTTTAGCAGCTGAGATCATTAAAGAGGATGGTTTAGATCTTTCGGTTTCCCCTGCAATATATACGTTTTTTTGGGTTGTTCTACCAACACCATCTGTTATAACTTTTCCATTTTCATGAATTTCACAGCCAAGCTTCTCAGTAAATTGATTTGGGCGATCATAAGATGGGGCAACAAATCCACCCGATCTTATTATTGTTGCTCCTGTTTCAAACTCTATTTTTTGTAAGCAACCGTCATTACCTATTAAGTCTTTTATCTTTTCCGATATAATTTTGATATTGTGTTTTTGTAACTCCATTTTACCTTCTTTAGATAATTGAACTCCGTTCGTTAAGACAACCAAATCCTGCGACCAATTATAAATTAACTTAGTCAAATGCAGTACATGCTCTTCTTTTTCTGCAATAACCACTAATGGCTTATCTTTTTGCTCCCAGCCATCACAATACGGACAACTAAATAGACTTTTCCCATAAAACTTTCTTATACTTGGTATAGAAAATATTTCTTGAATACCGGTGGCGAGTATTATTTTTTCTGAAACAAATTCCTGACTAGTAGATGTTTTGACAGTAAATAGCTCATTACCTATATCCTTAATAATTTCAGTAACTGTTGCAGTATAATATGATACGGACGGGTAATTCTCCAATTCTTTTAACGCTATTTCTTTAAACGCTTGTGGTTTTATCCCATCACGAGTAATAAATCCATGTGACGCTTGTGTCACTCTATTCCTATTCGTTCTATCGTCAAATAATGCAATGTTTCTCCTAGCTCTTCCTAAAGTTAAGCTAGCACTTAACCCAGAAGGACCTCCACCTATAATGATACAATCAAGGACATTCATTTTTTTACCTCCGTATTGATTTGGTTTTATTTTGAATTGTTATTTGTATAAGAGAACTACATTATTTCCCACATCATGGATTTCCATTCTTTACACACTAATATTGGTTTTCTTGTTTTTATAACGAAGAATTTTTGTTATTCCACTATCCTGCCCAGTTAGTGCGAGAAGAAAAAGCTACCCTAAAGGTAGCCTTGTACTGCTAAGCACCCGTTACACAAGAAGCGACTGCTCTAATTGAACAATCGCCACCTTGGATTGGTCGGTAGTCGAATATCACGATGGGCGATCCCATGCGGCCGATTCGATATAGCCACAAGTACGAGGGGCGTCTCCGCCAGCTTGCTCCGCTCTCGTAGCACTTGCAGCATCGTCTCATCCTTATGAGAATATTTCAATGAGGAAAGGCTCTCCGCCCGTGCATCAAAAATCGAAAAATCCCCTTACCTTCGTTAGCATTTCTTAAGCATATATTCATCAGAAACCTCTTCGCACTATCTCAACAAAGTTTAACGCCGAAATTAGGCATACACTCTGCCTTGGATGAATATCTTACTTAACGGGAAATTACTTTTTATAATTGGGGTGATACACTTGGGATACTTTGTAACTGTCGAACCAGGCGTCAACGTATTTATAGAGGATATCAATCCGAAGGGAAATAAAACGATACTTTTTATTCATGGATGGCCACTAAACCATAACCAGTTCGAATATCAGTTCAACTTCCTTCCAACGCTTGGATATCGTTGTATCGGAATGGACTGGAGGGGATATGGTAATTCAGATAAACCTTTTAGCGGGTACAGTTTCGATAGATTAGCAGATGATGTCCGCATGGTCATCGAGACGTTACAGTTAAGAAACATAACACTGGCAGGACACTCTACAGGAGGCGCGATCTCGATTCGTTATATGGCTCGTTACAAAGGGTATGGGGTATCTAAACTCGTCCTGATCGACGCTGCCTCTCCTTCTAGCGTTCCAAAAGAATTTACAAATAAAATCATCGAAGATACAAATCATGACCGACCGCAAATGCTGCAAGACCAAACGGGGATTTTTTTCTTTCAGAAAATTTCCGAACCGAAATCCGATTGGTTCGTTTTAATGGGATTAAAAGCGGCGAATTGGGCGACTTCCGCCATTATGGTCACGCTTAGAGATGAAAATGTTTACAACGATCTCGGTCAGATCGATGTACCCACATTAATTATTCACGGAACTCATGATGAAGTCGTTCCGTTTACCCAAGCTGAGGAAACAAATAAGCTGATCAAAAATTCGAAGCTAGTTCCGTTCCAATACAGCGGCCATTGCGCTTTTTTAGAGGAGCGCGATAGATTCAACCAATTATTATCTTCTTTTGCATAACGATCCGGAATAGCAACACCGTCGCCAATTAATTCGTAAGCGTCAAATAGCCCCCACCTTAAATAGATGAGGGCTGATTGGTGCTAGAGCGAATGCAATCTGCTTAAGTCAGACTGAAACGGCAAAAGCGAATGGCATCGATTTCTATCAATATAGTTAAACTAATGAAGGATCTGCTGAATTTACCGATCCTTCAGCAACCCCAGATTTTAAATAACTACATGCCTTGGTCGAAAAATATCCAAGCTACATGTGCAAAATAGCCACCTATTCGAAAAAATTTCAGATAGATGGCTATTCGGCGTGCTTACCGGAAGGGTGCGCTTGATTTACTTGTGTTTTTACACTTAATACTTCATCACAATAAAAATCTCCAGTCAAAATATACTAGGTGCTTATTCCCCTACCATACCGTCGTTATCATTATCTTGCATATATGGGTATAACCAGTGATCACTCGTTATTGGCATGCTATAACCTGCTGCTTTTGCTTCTTTAATCGTTACTTGACCATTTCCATCTGTATCAACGTTAGAAATATCTTCAGTGCCATTCAAAGCATGGGACTTATTAGAACTTGTTGACTTATTTGAGTTAGTTGATTTACTTTCAGTTAATCCTAGAGATTTATTTATTTCATCAGGGTTGCCGTTATCAAACTCATCTACAATTTTATTCCCTTTTAAAGTGTAAGTGTACTTGTAATGAGAAGGAATCTGCGTTTCCGTATTAGGATATGTGATTATTGCTTCAAAATTAGTAGCTCCACCAGCTTTACGAATAGCGTCTTCCATATATGCTTGATCACCATGTCGGTTAAGCGTACTATCTTGTGGCGTAATATTATAAGCATTTGATACTCCACCAAGAGAATCTGCAATAATATGTCCTTCATCTAAATCTGCTCTTTCGACACCAGGAACTTTTGCTTCATCTGCGTAGTATCTGCCAGACGATGTTACAGGTTCGGTACGATCATCTTGTAGAACGATTTCGTCAGCAATGACACGGACTAATTGCCCGTGTTCATTCGTAAAGGACCAATACTCTCGGTCCCCAAAACCAATGTCAACGACGACGTTAGGTTCGCGATGTCCAGACAAATCACCACCATCAACTTCAATTAGTTTGTAACCTTTGAACAGTCGATCTTTTGATTGAGTTGATGTTTCCTCTACTACTTGTTTTTCAGTCGTAGTTTTTTCTTTTGCACTATTTTTTGTAGTTACTTCTTGTGAATCAGCTTTCCCATCAGTATTCGATACATCTTCTACGTTCGTACAACCAACTATAAAGATGGCAGTTAAAAGTAAGATTAAATAGTTTATTTTCTTTTTCATTATAGGACTCCTCGAAATATTTTTTTTACTGGACTATCTAGAGATCTTTGAATAAAACATAAATTAACATTGTTAACCTATTTATAATAGTATATTACAATTTTAATTTTATTACAGTAGATACTTAGTTCGAAGTATGTAGTGTTAAATTCCAATAAAGATTAGTAGAGTCCATTGCATTATATTTTTCAAATATAAAATTTAGCTATACTTGCTTATGGCGGAATAACTGCTTTCACACTCTTACCTATACTTTTATATCAAAATTCAGTTTTAAAAAAGATGTTATTTAGTAATATTGGTTCTAGTACTGAAAAAGGCACAATTCCTATTCACGAATTGCGCCCCGATTGTGGAAGATCAGTTGGAATCTCTGTGGAATCCCATCTTGAAGTAAGCACTCTGTTAGTACAATAATGGGTCTCGTCAGATTTATTCGGATTTACAACGATAAGACTTCAATTTTTATACACGATTTTATTCATTAAAGACGATGGTGCAACATTACTTCAAATGCTTCAAAACCTTTGCTATGACTGACTTTTAACAAAAGTGCATAAAAAAACGCATAAACAATATTAATAAGAAAAGCCACGAAACGTTGATTTAACAACATGCGTGGCTTCTTGGTGTATTTCCAAACTTTGATTTGGGAACGTTATTTTGAATGGGATTGTATAGCTTAAGCAAACGTATTAATCAACTAAACTGTTGTACAAGAAAGTAAACAATGACCGATATAAAAAGTGAATATATTACATATCAGGAGGTTATAATGAATATTCAACTAGGAAATAGTAATTACCTTAGCACCCTAAAAAAAGATGGCTCCAATCGTTTATCAGATATTTTTACAAATAGCAAAATGAATAATGTTGTAGTTACTGTTCCAATAAAGACCTCTTTATTTGCAACAGTATTTAATGATTTTTTGATAGAAAAATCATTAGCAATAACTAATCCTAACGATTTGAAGTCTTCATTGGAATTACATCTTTTGGAGGACAAAGTTAATCAAACAGTTGAGCTTGAAAACAAGTATTGCTCGCTATGTGGTTCTATGATTGAAGATGATGGTAGTTGTCCGTTATGTATTGTGCCAATATTTATAACTGGTAACAGCAACCAAACATTTCAAAACCAAAATGTTTCACAAGTAAATAATTCCTATGTAGAGTTTGAAAGTAGAGTACACCACCTGAAAGTAAAGAAACATCAATAAAATCACATGATACCAATTTAAAATTTATGAAAAAAGCACCTATTTAGTTGAATGGGTGCTTCTTTGTGGGGGTATTCCCTAATTTTCATTTGGGAATGTTATTAAGTTAATTTGTGTATGCTTTATAAATCGCTGTTGCAATAAAACACAGGTTAGTTTATTGACTCTAAGTTTTATGTCTATTCTTTACAAAAATCTACAAATTTTTTTTCCTGTATTAAGGACATACCTGTTTGTTCTCTCAAAAACTTCACCGCTTTAATTTCACCGACCGACTTTATTTTCTCTTTTACTAAGGCAATCAGTTCCTCATTATAGATTTTAGTATAATCCATTTTTTATCACCTCGTGTAATTAAAGTTTAACATTCCCAAAGCGAGATTTGGGGACATTTTGTTCTTAACGTTGTAAAGCCGTATAAACTCCAATAAGTAATTATTTTTTATTTTTAAGTTCTAAAAGTATAGGTGCTATATTTAGTAAGATAGAAACAATTGTCAACAACCATAACACCTTTTCCATAGTAGGTACTACATCCCCTAAAGCTGCCCAGTCTCCTACTTTTACCCAATTGGATACAAGGCTATGTTCTGCACAAAGTGTCAATGCTGTAAATGATAACCCCATTGCCATTGCCAATTTATAATCTTTGCCTGTTGCATACATATAAAGATTTATAAAAGTTGCTACTATAGCAATAAGACCTAATATTAACCACATAATGACACCTCCCTTTTTCCATATAGACATAAATTGTAATTAAATTGTTCCCAAACCCTCGTTTGGGAAAGATTTTTAGATTTGTTTTGTATACTTTATAAATTCTTGTTTCCGGAAGCACTCATGGGAGATTCATCCTACTCAGGTTGCTGCACCAGCCTCTAATTTGATTGGCCGTAGAAAGGATGTTTCTAATGGAAGTCATCATTGAACGTGCATGTGGCATGGATATTCATAAGGATTCGATCACCGCATGTATTATGACACCGGAAGGCAAAGTGATTCAAAGCTTTTCTACTAAAACGGTTTTTTTATTGCAATTAATCGATTGGATTAAAGAACACGGTTGTACTCACGTAGCTATGGAAAGTACAGGTGTATTTTGGAAGCCTATTGTAAACATACTCGAGGCTGAGAATATCGAATTTTTAGTTGTAAATGCCCAACATATCAAAGCGGTTCCTGGTCGTAAGACTGATGTTAAAGATGCGGAATGGATCGCCAAGTTACTTCGTCACGGATTACTCAAAGCTAGCTTCATTCCAGATCGCACCCAACGTGAATTACGAGAATTAGTTCGGTATCGTCGGAGTATGATTGAAGAACGCGCGAGACAACATAACCGCATTCGAAAGGTACTCGAAGGTGCGAATATTAAACTTGGTTCTGTTGTATCAGATGTGATGGGGATTTCCTCTCTTGATATGCTTCGTGCCATTGCTGAAGGTCAAAATGATCCATAGAAGTTGGCTGGTTTCGCTAGACGTTCAGTGAAAAAGAAAAAAGCAGAGCTTGAACTCGCACTTCGTGGCTATATCCAACCACATCAACGACTAATGATTAAAACCATTCTTACTCATATTGATTTTTTACTGCACAAATTGAATTGTTAAATCAAGAAGTCACTTGCCGACTTTCCACACACTAAGAAGATATCGAAAGATTGGATTCCATTCCTGGAATTGCCACTCGAATGGCAGAACAAATCATAGCTGAAATCGGAACTGATGTAGAAAAGCAATTTCCAAGTGTAGCACATCTCTGTTCTTGGGCGGGGCTAGTACCTCCCACCTACCCGTCACTTACGGCATACTATCCCCTTTTCTTAGCTGTTAAGTGCTTAGAAAAGTGGATGATACTGTATATAAAAATGCTTATTGGATTCGTTAAATATGTTAGCGCTTATATTCGGGCTGTTCTAAAATAATCGGATTCGGATTGTTAAGTACCCATTGCACTGCCAACTCGCATAGTCTCGCAGGTTCCTCATCTCCATCGCCTTTGTGAAGTTCTTTCGCTAAAGTGATAGACTCCTGAAGTGCAGCGGGATGTAATGGCGTACCTAAGCTAATGTAATGGTTCAAATTTTTGAGCATTTTACGAAAATCATTATCCCAGTTGATACCGCCGTTATCTAAAATTTCGTATGAGACTTTACCAGTAATACGAATAACCTCTCCTTGTACAGTTTGCGCATGTCCTTGCGAAGGAATTAGTAAATCCCAAAGTTCATTATGTTGAGCCTGCCAGCCCTTTGTACATACTGTTATTGGAGAGGTACCATCATGCGTTTTTCGCTTCTCTACCGGTGGAACATCAAATAGCTCATAAAGACGGGAAAGTGCCTCATCCGTTTTGTTCAAATATTCTTTATTAAAACCTTCTCTGTGAAATTCAAAGTCTTTTCCAATTCGCTTAATAGAATTTTTCATTCCCGGCGTTACAGCTATACTTGCGCTCAGAAAAATCTCAGAAACTGCCACTAGATCAACAATATCTATATTTCTACATACTGCTAAAGCTTTGTCCAAAGGCGTCTCATTCATCATATTTACCGCGCTAATATTTGCGCCTTTAGAAACCAATGTACGCACCGCATTTGGTTTAAAAAAAGCAGCCGCAGTAAATAAAGGTGTTTCATTTTGATAATCCAAGGCTTCTATATCTGCATCTAACTCAAGAAGCAATTCAATATTCCCCCGCCAACTTATTGCCTGATTATGTAAAGCCGATCTTTTGTAATTGTCTCTCGCATTTATATTTGCCCCCTGTTCCACGAGCCAGCGAACTAATTCATCCGGTACATTGAAAAAGCTTAAAGCTGTTGTTTTACTATAACCACCATATGCATCTAGCTCGCACTTTGTAAATACCTCTTGTAATGCCGCAATATCACCTGCTTCAATTAGTTCATTAAAATTTTTCGGTAACGTTTTTCTCTTCCTCGCCATATGTATTTTCGCTCCTTACATTAGATTTTTGAATATAGTTCATCACGTCATTCACCATATATATACCAATCTATATTTTACCATGTTTTAATTTCTTTGCTAAGAGAGTTTACAGTTAATTAAGAAAAGAGGTTATACTTATGCAACCGTTTTATGAAAATGACTATAAAAAAGGTGGGTAATCTGTATTTTTTGTATACGGACAAGAATCTACAGACAACTAAAATTACTATTGAGGAAAGAATAAAAGAAATCAATAAATATTAAAAAGCATAAGCTTTATACGCCTACGCTTTTTCAAAAATTAATGCATCGTTATTCTTTTACAAGCTATTTTTGCTGCTGGAGTTCCAACACCTGCACCAAGAGCGGCATCTACTGATTCTCCCCAAGAACCACAGCTAGCCTTTATTTCGTTCCCTGCTGTCAAAACTCCCTCTGTTACAATATTAACACAATCATAATAGTCTGGATTAGGATTACTATCAAGATACTGTGCAGCTAATTCGTCTGCTTTCTTTTGTATTGAAAGTCGAGCTGGTTCAGCCAATGAACTAAAAACACTCTCAGCTTGCCCACCAACATGTACTATTACGTCGTTAATGTCTCGACCAGTACGATGTATTTCTCCCATTTCAGATGACATATTTAGTCCTCCCAATCTTTAAAATTTGAACTTTTAAGTTCACAAATATTTTATCCAACTGAGATTGGTCTTATCCATCAACAACTATTTCTTTTTGGTTTATATAAAAAATTTAACAAGTTTCTCTGGACTTTCTTGTCCTTATACAGCACTTGTGAATTCCCTTAAAATTTTCATGTGAAAGATAAAGCTTCTTTTTAAAGATAATGGGATGATTTAATACGATATCTGGAGGTTTTATACTTGCAACTACATGCAGCTATTGATGAATTTGTATTGTATATCGAGATTGAAAAAAATACTTTGTTAATACAGTCATTAATGATGAGTACGATTTACAACTCTTCTTAACCTTTTTAACGGATCATGGCTCGTTCAACATGTTTAAACGAGATTACCAAGACCCAAGTACGTTGCTTTAACCAATATCTATTAGGATTATTAAAACAAAAACCTCGCTCGGTGAACCGAAAAATTTCTTCTTTAAAATCATTCACCAATTAGTATCTAATATAACACTACCAGACGTATGATTTTACGAATCATCCAAGACCGATGATAATCTCCCTGCTTATATGACATTAAGGGATCTGCAGCAGCTATTTGCCTTTATAGAACGCTACCAATCAAGTTTTTCGATGCGAAAAGAGTATTGCTAGCAACAACATGTCTAAGACGTTCTGAACTTGTTTCATTAACCTGGGATCAAGTTGATTTGGTAAATGAAACGATTCGAATTGATGGAAAAGGGAAAAAAGACCGGATTTTGCCCCTTCATCCACACTTAATTCCGCTCCTGGCATCCTATAAAGCTTCTTTAAGATCATATCAAATTTATCCATCAGAACCTGTTTTCCTAAATAAAAATCGTAAAGCATTAGTTCCGCTTGGTTTGCATGTCATCTTTAAAGTTGTGTTGAAAAAGGCAGGCCTCCCACCTACCCGCTTCACGCTACATCACTTACGGCATACTTTTTCAACATGGATGTTACAAAAAAATAAAGAAAACGTTGATTTACGAACACTTCAAGAACTCCTTGGTAATGAAAGTATTACATCAACTCAAGTTTATACTCAAGTTTGAACAGAAAGAACGCAATTAATTCTTTTTGAAGTTATATAAAGTTAAGACCATAGTTTGCAAAAATCCTAACAGAGGATAAAAACCGAATTTTTTAGATAAAACATATATAAACATTCGTGTTTTAACACTGAAAATGCTATTCAGCCATCGACCAGATACTTCATCAATCGAATAAAACACGAATATTATTTTTGGAAGTTATCAAGAAGAAAATAATAAAAAATAATAAAGGCTGTATTCTCAAGCGTATTCGAAAAAATCCCGAATACGCTTCATTTAATCTTCCATCGTTTCTAAATAGCCTTGCTGTAAACATGTATCCGTCAAAAACTTCTTAATCCCTGTAGCAAATGACAATTCAATCGTGCTACTTGTAACGGCTAATATTTCCCCTTCTCCTAAAATCACATGCATTACTTTCGAGCCAGCGATTAACGCTGACTCGGTTGTAATCGTCCGCTCATTACGATATTGCTTCGGAGCTTTCTTCGGACTTTTCGGCGCTTTCTTGGGCAATTCTTGCGGTGAAACGATTTGTTTTAACTCCTTCATGAATATCGATGGCTCCACACTGGTTTTAAAGCGTTTACTATATGAAATTAATTCCAAATGGCGAATCGCACGTGTGATACCGACATAAAAGAGTCGCGTTTCTTCCTCGATTTCTTCTTCCGCATCACTAGGTAAAATCCCCTCAATCAAGTCAATCAAATACACATGGTCAAATTCCAAGCCTTTTGAACTGTGCAATGTCGTCAATGTAATTGCATTCAATTCATTTTTCATATGAGACGAACGTGCTAAATTTTCAAGCCGCTTCAAACGACCCGCAAATTCGGTCATTGTCGTCGTATGGCGAGCAATTAAACCAAGTACATCCACTATATCTAGTAAACTTTCATAATTAAAACCGAGATTCTCACTCATTTTCTTTAAGTTACGCTCATAACCAAAGTCATAACGAATATGCTCTAGCATAGCTGTTGGCGTTGTTTTATCAAATTGAATGCTATCATACGTTTTGCGAATTCGCTTAATATAGTCAGGCTGATAATCCTTTAATTCAACATGCTCTAACAACCGTGTGAATATACAGCCATCCTCCGGCACTTTTTGTAGCGCCTTCAATTGCGCTGGCGTAATATAAGCATTCATTTTTCTGTAAACCTTTTCAAATACCGTGACATTTTTTGTATTGTACGCTAGACGCATGAAGTTCATAATATCCTCCACGATCCAATGCGTGAAAAAGCGAATCGTGGAATCTTTCATATAGAAAGGTAAACCTGCTCTTTCAAACGCGTCCATAAGCGGAATGGCTGACGTATTATTTCGATATAAAATAGCCGTTGAGCCGCGCTTAGACAGTTTTTTCAATTGATCCACTAAATATTTGGCCTGTAAATTGTAATTTTCTAGGATTTTAAACGAGATTGGCTCTGCTGCAGGATTTTCCGTAAACATTTGTTTGTTATAACGCTTTTTATTTCGCTGAATGAATATATTGGCTGGCTCTACAATCGTTGTAGATGAACGATAATTTTGCGTCATAAGTAAAACATGCGCCTCCGGATATATCTTTCGAAAATTCAACAAATAATCTGGCTCTGCACCGCGCCAGCTATAAATGGCCTGATCCTCATCTGCAACGACGCATAAATTTTGATGGACTGCGACGAGCTTCGCGATGATTGCATGTTGAACTGGCGATGTATCCTGACTTTCATCCGTTAAATAATAATCGTAGCGGCGTTGGTATTGCGCCAGCACCTCTCGATTTTTCGTGAAAATATCATTCGCCATTAACAGCATATCGTCAAAATCAATTAACAAACGGTCACTACCTGTGCGTTTATATTCCTCATAACGCTGTAAAATCTCAACTTTTTTTGGCACTTTTACTTCTGTAATTGCCCATTCCTGTTCTGGCAGCATTTTATTTTTGATAAACGTTATATACGTCAGTAGCTCGTCTAACTGATCTTCGGTAATTTTTGAGCCATTTAATTGTTCAAAAATCTCGCGAAGCACTCGTTTTTTTGAAACAACACCAGGCTTGTCCGACTCTTCAATGATACCGTACGAAATGCCCTGACGTTCAAGTGTTTGCCGGACAACTTGAAATGCTAAACTATGAATCGTCGAAAAATCAACCGGTGGCAAATGCGGAAAAAACTTTGCAAAACGTGCCTTCATATCATTTGCCGATGCCTTACTAAACGTGACAGCCTTTATGCGAGAAGGATTCACACCAAGCGCCTCAATCATATAGCCAATACGCATAATAATCGTCGTCGTTTTTCCTGAACCGGGAGATGCCAATAGTAGCAGCGGGCCACTCGTTTGCAACACCGCCTGCGTCTGCACATTATTTAGACGAACGCCAAGTGAACGCTCCTTTTCCTCAAAAAATGCTTTTTGTGCTCCATTCATATCAATTGCTCCGTTCTAAAAAAATCTATTCGTTATTATACCAAATGATGAGGATTCAGCCGAGGAAAGCAGCACAATTTTAAAGCAAAGAAAGAATAATCGTATGTATAAAGCAGCTTTACAATAAGTGGCAGGGACAAAACTGGTCAAAACCTTAAAAAGCACGATAAATCAATTTAGAAACGTTGATTTATCGCGTTTATTGATGTTAAGTTATTAAATTATGCGTAAAAAAATATGCTCATGTCATAAGCGAAGTAAATTAGTGTTGCATGAAGGTAGATGTCGATATTTTTCAAAAGTTGGGTGATAAATCGATAAAGTTGGTCGATAAACAATCAAAAGTTCTCGACAAATTTCAAAACTGCAGCTCATTATAGTTTTTGTCGCTGCAGAAAAATGAGGTTTTGTCCCAGCTTCTTTTGCGTGTAACTACCTGTAAATTTTCTATTTCCGTTGCGGATAAATTGTACAGATTGGCGTCATTTTTCGTTATTTTTTTAACATCCGCTCCTTAGCAATTTTACATTAAATACGAGTAAGGAAAAATTGGTTTCAGATTTTATTACGCTGCTCAATCCATCCCGAATATCCGATAAAACATTTGAAATTTATCAGGTTCTTTTTGATTTGATTTGCTGAAATATCTTCAAGTGGGATAAATGTCTGTTTCGATCCCCCACTACAACGAAGTGTATGTGGCAACACAAGGGATGTTGGTCGGTTTATGTAATTAACTAGGTCCTACCAAAGTAGAACCTAGTCTTTTTCATTTAACTTATCACAGTATTTCCATCAACTTACGCACCCATTACGTAAAGAAAGAATTTTTAATATTTCTCTTGATACGTATCGTTATGCTTTCACTTTTGATCCAACGAATTGATTCATAAATGAGAGAATTTTTTGATAAACAGCAATTTCATTTTCTTTTTTAGAGAACCCATGTCCTTCATCTTCAAGAAGCATGTACTCGACATCACGACCTTTATCTTTTAAAGCTTGGACGATTTGATCAGATTCCTCTTTCACAACACGTGGATCATTCGCTCCTTGGATAACGAGCATTGGTTTCACCATAGTTTCTAAATACGTAATTGGTGAGAAATCAATGAGTTTTTGCTTGTCTCTTTCAGGATTTCCTACCCATTGATCCATAATTGGCTTCCAGTCTTCAGGAACCGAGTGGATAAATGAGAACAAATCAGATGGACCAAATATATCCACTACAGCTTTGAAATAATCAGCATGTCGACCGTGAAGTAATAAGGCCATATATCCTCCATAACTTCCACCCATCAATAAAATATTGCCTTTTTCCGCGTAGCCATTATCAATGAGCCAGTCGAGACCAGCTACATTATCAAGGCGTGGACCGTGTCCCCAATCACCTTCTACCATTTTCGTGAAAGCCAATCCATAGCCTGTCGAACCACGGAAATTCGGAGCAAAGATACTATACCCGTTATTTAAAAAGAATTGGAAGGAAGCTCTAAAAAATTTACGCTCTGCAGCTTGCGGACCACCATGCGGCCAAAAGATGATTTCACCATTATCATTTTCCTTTTTAGCTTTGAAAAATAAGGACTCTATTTCAAGTCCGTCAAAGGAAGAATAAGTAATCACATCCGGCTCAACTAATTCGCTTTGATCTACACCTGGAACTGTGTATTCCGTTAAAGATGTCCATCCATTTTCCTTAAATTGATAAATATTATGCGGCTTCGTAGCACTTCTTCCTAATAAATACAAACTACCGGATTTTGTGACTATAAGCTTTCCGATGACACTACATGGTGAATCTAGTTCTTCCCAATTATTCGATAGCAAATCATACATGTATAAATGATCTTCTACACCTTTTTCACTGATTACATACAGGCACTGGTTTTCTTTGTTATATTTCAACGTAGTGAAGCTTTCATTCTCCAAATCTTTCACTTTTACAAACTCATTTGTCTCTAAATTATACGAAGCCAAATACGTAAAATCAGCATCGTAATCCGTTAATAAATAGATGAGCTCATCGGATACAAAAACTGCGTCACTGACCGTATGTTGCTGATCTGTTGGCGGTGTCAGGAGAATATGTTCCTCTCCTCGTTTGGCGTAAATGAGTGTATACGTATTAGCAAAATGTTTATAGTAGAGGGCTACCTCTTCATTCGGGCTAAAATCGATTAAAAAAGTCGGCGCATCTTTTCCCTCAAGAACTGTTTCTTCCTCACCAGTCACCAAGTCATAGACATATACATTTAAATACGTTGGATTTCCTTTCGAAGATGTATAATAAAGCTTGTTCCCATCTTCTGATAAAATTGGCCCAGAATTACGAGTTCCTTCTTCATAAATAATTTTCTTCATTGTCCCACCTTGAAGCGGAAGTCCATAAAATTGCGTATTTTCGTCTCCATTCTGATCAAAACCGGCAATGATAAATCGTCCTTGTTTATCATAGAGAAGGCCTTGACAGCTCTGGTCAATAAAAGTAAGCGGCGTTGGGAACGTATTTGGTAAATTCATGGCCCATAAATTATACTTTCCACTTAAATTGGTACTGAAAACTAGTTGTTTTTCATCTGGACTAACCGCAAAATCACCAATCGAAAATGTTCGTAAAAACTGTTCTACATCTGGTTTAGAAAAAGATATCATAATGAAAACTCCTCCTTTTTTGAATTGAGCGAAAAGTCTATCTCTTTATACAATACCATTATTATGCTTTAATGTATAACATGTGGTAATTGAATGTACTATATGTTTAAACAAAATAATAAAGAGTATGCCTATTTGAAACATTTTAGTTGACTTAAAAGTGATTATAAAAGTTAAAACCATAATACCGGTTACAACTTAGTTATTGGAAAATATCACCGTCCAGAATTACGGTATCAAACATTTCAAGTTTTTCTTGGGCAATTTTCAAACGTTCTATTTGACGTTCTAAATACCATGCTTTTGACTCCAACAAAAATTGCATTAATCCTTTTTAGATTAAAAAAACGAATTCCATCATCAGAAATTCGTTTTTTTCATTATCCTAACTCCAAGCACTCAACAGCCTCACAATGTGTTGTTACTGTAGCTAGTCTAAAATATTAAAAAAGATGTTCAAAAAGTCTCTTCTTTTTGAACATCTGCGCACTTTATTTCAATGGAATATTTAGTTCAATATCCTCTCCAATAGGATTGAAGAAATAGTTGATATATATTTTTGCTTTGCCATCATAATCTTCAAATTGCGTCGTCTCAATTACGTACTGCTCATCTTGTGAAACATTGGCATCTTTAAGTGCTAACCTCGTACCATCTTCTTTTATAGCATCAGTTAGCAATAAAAATCTACTTTCAGCCCGTGTATCTATAGCAACTGATACATCTTGCTGCGTTACGGAAATGTCCCAATCGAAATAATCAGGCTTGGAGAGTACTTCTTTTGTCCCGAAATCAACTTCGATAAAATCCTTACCCTTTGGAACGGCATGAACAGCTCCAATTATAATTTTGAGTGACTCTGGATTATGGAAATAATTGCTTTCCAAATATAGCGTATATTTCCCTTCACGAACATTTTTGTATAATGGGTGACGTTTGCTTTTTCTTCGCTCTCCATCTTGCATCACGACCTCAATATCATCAAACGATAATATTTCCATCGTATTCGCTTCGTCTACTTCAATATCGAGAGCCATTTCTAATGGAGAACGACGAATTTGTGTAATCGTAAATTTCTGACCACCAACATTTACAGTTTGATTCGCAGTAAAAATTTTCTCCTTTGCGATTTCATTTTGTAGTGTAAACGGTACCGTAATTTCAATGTTCCCCTTATCTTTATCTTTAAAATGAAAAACCGCTTTAAAATCTTTTGAAGTATAATCGAAAGGCTCTACAAAATCATATTCCACTGAAGAAGAGATGCGTGTTTGATTTATTGTAATCCCGTCAAATGAACCTCCGCCTTCAATTTTTTTGTCCCCTTGGAACAATTGAACTTCCTCCAAGTTTAATTTCGAAATATCAGATGAGGCATCGGCTTCATAGAAAAGTACTAATCCAGTATGATCTGCTATCACGCCTTGCAATGTAAGCGATAGACCATTTTTAGACTTCGTTACATTGATTTCTTCATAGTATTCATTGTCGACAATATCTTGTATCCCTTTATCTCTTACAACCGCAGATACAATTGCTTGAAAGCCAGGTATTTTTGCAACATGGCTAGCAATCGTAGGAGAAACACGAATTGAAAATAAAAAGCTTAAGCAAAACAAAAAGGCTATTGCACCCGAAAAAATGCGCTTCTTTGTTCTTTTTTCTCGCTGTACTTTACGATACATATCCATTCGAACTTGTTGAAGTTTCTCCTTTGGAACGTCAATCGGTAGTTTACTCATAGCCAGTCCTCCTTTTTTCCAGCGAAGTTTCTAAGCTTCTTTAGTATGTGATGAAGCTTAGACTTTACAGTACCCTCCGGAATTTGATTTAGCTCGGCAATTTCTTTGTTTTTTAGTTGCTGAAAATATTTCATATAGACGAGTTGCTGCTCTGACAAGGATAAATGTTCCAATAACCTCTCCATATCAGAGTAGATGACCCATTCAACTAGGTGATGTTCCTCAATTGAAACGGTTGGTTGGCGTTTTCGTAAATGGTCTTTACAACAATTGATTAAGACGCGCACGAGCCATGTTCTGGCATATTCGTGCTGTTGTACGGTATGCATTTTTTTAAGTGCCTTGTAAACCAGCTCCTGCATCACGTCTAAAGCGTCTTGCTCATTTTTCATGTATGTAAAAGCCATGCGATATAAAATTTCTTCATCCATTTCAATTAGTGAAAGTATCGCTTGATGATCCCCACGAATAGCACGCTGCACGATTTCAAATTCCATCCTTTTCCCCTCCTTCCTTAATTAGACTCATCGATGCTTCATTTCGTTCAAAAAATTTTTAATTATTTAGGAAATCGTCATTACAAATATAAACTTCTGGATACGCATGACGAGTAGCTGTATATCTTTGATAAGATTATCAGATATACAGCTACTGAGTTTCCACAGGTCGATTGGATAGATTTGCCCCGGCTATGAACTTATTTAAACTATTCCTGTCCTGATGGAATAGCACATTTGGCCACTCAGTGAGGAATTTTTCTATGTATCTGTAAAAATCTAACCTATTCGCTTTCACTGTTTCGGCAAGTTCAAGGGGATGGGATGATGGTCCAGACTATAATTTCACCTAAAACAAATGGTTGTCCTAATAATAATGGGGGAAATCATTTAGAAACAATTATGCCACTAATCAAACAGGTATATTAGTGGCTTTTGAAGGTGTTCCAAGTGGATACAATACATAGGCATTTGGCTTTAATCTTTTCATTAAAAGAATCCTTCTTGTATTAAACTACCCCTTTAATACAAGAAGGATTGCTCTAATAGAACAATTACCTCTTAAGCTTACCAGTATGTATTAACAAATTTAAACATCAAAATGAATCATTCATTTATCTTCTTTTATTGCTTCAGCTATTTTTTTATCAATTCTCAAGTTCTTCTGATTTTTTATGGAATAATTTTCATGAATACTGAAGAAATCTACATTAAACGATAATTAGCATTATTTAAACGAATAATCCCCATTTGAACGATAAATTATGGGAACCAACCGATAATAAGAACGTTGTGGCCAAAACAATTTCATTTCCTAATATGCAGAAATTAAAGCCTATTTTCTCTCTGATCTCGCCTAATTGAAATCCTATAGTTTTTAAGAATTGTATTTGCTGAAGTTTCTTTAACTCAGTGTATGAGTATAATCGATGACCTCCTTCCGTTTTTGATACAGGTTTCAGAAGTCCAATTTTGTCATAATATCTAAAGGTTCTAACTGATACCCCACTTAGTTTTTTAAATTCGTTAATATGAAACAAGTTAATACCCTACTTTCTTATTCATTTGTATGATTAAAAAACATGGTTTTTAATAGGTAACCAATTCCTAAGCCGATTAGTACCCCTGGAAAAGCATTATCAATCAATAAACCGACTCCGGCTCCAATAATAACGCAAGCATAAATAATAATATCGTCTTTTTTCATACAGGATTCTCCTTTTAAGTTAGTTTAAAGTAAAAGCTCTACTAACAGTATAAAAGATGACGCAACGTCACTTTCAAGCAATTTAACATCTTGTTGCATAAAATTTGAAACTGACCTTACGTCATCTAATAAAATCAGTTTAAGGAGGGCGGAAAATGATTAAACAAACAACCATTCGTTTATTTTTATTACTAATTATGCTTGCAGGCTGTTCAACAAGGGAGGAAGAAGTCATCGTAAATAAAGAATCCATAGAAGATATTGAGGAGATTACGATAAATTTTGCAAGTACAGATGTTGTGTTTTCTCCTAGTGAAACAAATGAAATAGAAGCAAATTTAACAGTTAATGATGACGGAGCGGGTGCAATAGTAGAGAAATCTTCAAAACAGATATCGATTAAATTGGATACTGATATTACAAGATTATTTAACCTTAGTAAAAAACCGACTTTAGAAGTTAAAGTACCTAAGCAATTCAAAGGGAAAATAATTCTTGATGGATCTTCTGGTAATGTTACTGGAAAGGAATTATTTCAAAATGACATTGAAATACGCTCAAGCAGCGGTAATGTTAAACTTCATTTTATAGAATTGAATAATGATGTAAATATAACAACCACAAGTGGTAAAGTATCAGTGGATTTTGATGAAGAACAGCCTAATTTAGAATTAGATATCAATACAAACAGTGGTAGACAATCAATTGACTTAACTCTAAACGGCAATTCAAAGACAAAAAAGGAATTACAGGGTATTTCAGGTAATGGTGATCATAAGATGCAAATTGTAACGAAGTCAGGAAATATAGATTTGAATTAATAAAGGTAAGATAAATTTAAATAGAATAGTATATAAAAACCTTTATTATCAGACATATTTGATAGCACCGTAGTTGTCTGTTTTACGATTAACATAACGAATTCTCTTATATAATCCGTAAGAGATATTCTAACTCAGTTTCTAATACTTCATTTTCTTGATGCTGTGAAGAACGAGAAAAACCACCAGACACAAAGTCTGGTGGTTCTATGAATTCGGCTAATTCAATATCTATTTTATGGCGAAAATACTACCTACTCTTTTTGAAAGCAACTTACCCTCGATGGTTTTCTAAAGTGGTTTCATTTTTGAAAAGCTTTCACGAGATTAGTCTTTCTATTTTGGTTAATAGACATACGTGGTTTAAATTGTCCTTTTTCTTGACATAGACCAGTCATGTACCACATTCCTTTTAAAATAATTTTTTAAAAGAAGGTTTCCATTCTGACAAATCCTGATAAACAAATGTTATATTGTCACATATTTTATCTGCAACTTCGTACATATGTTGTATATCATTAGCCGTAAATAATATATATCCTTTGCGCCCTGTACTGTCTACAATAGTTGGTATGGTGTCGCCCTCTTTTACTAATAGATCAATTAATACGACCTCGGATATGTTAGCTAACCCTTCATACTTGATTTCTTTTAAGTAACCTGGTTTTGGAATCAAGCTTAAAGACATAGCTTGACATTTTGAGGGTACACATCTAAATTCATCTATAGTCTTAGTAGCTATCGCATCATAATAGTATCCAAATTGA
The DNA here is from genome assembly GCF_030209535.1 of Lysinibacillus sp. fls2-241-R2A-57. NCBI lineage: Bacteria > Bacillati > Bacillota > Bacilli > Caryophanales > Bacillaceae > Lysinibacillus > Lysinibacillus sp. fls2-241-R2A-57. The sequence continues at coordinate 17,321 of NZ_JARVRU010000016.1, read as the reverse complement.
GATATGCCAGTTGTTAGTTCTACCATTTTCCAAATGTTACCGCCACCTATCCTCACTTGAGACTCTATGATTATTGGCTTATTTTGTTTTCCTATCTTTACCTCTGTATGAGTAATGCCATCTTCCAGTTGCATGTCGTCCAAAAATAGCATTACTTTCTCAATGATTAATTTTTTTTGAGAGTCATCTATAGGTGCCGGCATAATAGTATAGTTTATTAAAAACGTATCTTCTTTAAATATTTCAGCTGATATAGCTAGTATAGAATGTTTTTTGTTAGAAGAAACGGCTTCGACCGTATAAACTACGTCACCTTCAATATACTCTTCCACTAAAATAGGTAATTGAATACCGTTATCTTTAATAAATGCCTCTACGTCATCTTCTATGTCTAGCTTAGATACTCCTTTACCACCTGCACCAATCGGGGGCTTTATTATAATACTTTCTTTTTTGTTCAAAAATTCATCAATGTCTTTTATGTTGTTGCAAACGATCGAATCTATCGAAAAGTCTTTGCCTGCTAGAACTTCACGCATCATGTCTTTATTACGGGTTATCATATTTGCGTTGAAAGAAAATCCGTTAACATTAAAAATTTTTGCAATTATGCTAGCAGTATCTAAGGCTGCTTCGTTGAAAGATACAACCATATCAAACGGTTTCTCTATGTACAATTCTTCAGCATAGTACACACAGACGGGTATGTTTGTTGTGTCTATTTCTTTTTTATAGAAACACTTTTCTAAGATAGTTCCATCGAAATATATGTGTTTAGTGTAAGACCCTATATACGAAACAGTATACCCCCTATCTATAGCATCTTGTATAGGCTTTGTCCATCCTCCTATAAATAAAATGTGTTGTGTATTTTCTATGTCAGTTCCTTTTGATACCTTATACATTATAATCATCTCCTCTAAATTGAAGTCGTATATTCAATGTTGATTCCTTTTGATATGCCTCGCCTTAACAACACTATTAAACACAATGTTGTTCCGAAGCCCCCTATAAATAATGTAGTTTGAAGCCCAAATATAGAAACTAAAAAAGCACTTGCAAAACTTCCTAATGCCCAAGCTCCCCAATTAAGGGTACGCTGTACAGCATTTACTCTGCCAAGCATGTGACTTGGTGAGGCAAGCTGTCGTATGGTTGCGGCGTAAGGGCCAAATACACCTTCTCCCATACCATGTATGATACTTGCAGCTACTATACCGTAAACGGTTCCTAAATAGCCCATTATCGGTATAAAGGCTAGACCGATAACTGATACAGTAGCGCTATAAATAAGCATTTTTGTATTATTAAATTGTTGACTCTTTTTTACGAGTATCGTATTGCCTATTAAAAATCCTACCGCTGCCGAACCTACAACAAAGCCTATTTCAAGTTCAGATAGACCCATTACCTTATAAAGGAATATGACTAAAATGCTATTTAGTATGTATTTAAAAAAACCGTAAACAGCGCCACAGCTTACAATTGGCTCCAACACAGGGTGGTTTTTAAAAAATAACAAACCTTCATATATGTTTTTATAGATCGATTTTATATTGACGTTTTTTAAAGAGCCTTCTGTATGTGGTTTAAAACTTGAAATAAATAATATACACACAAAACAAACAAAATACGTTACTGCGTCAACAGTGAATAAGCCTGTTAATCCAACTAGAGTAATAACGATTCCTGCTAGCATAGGGCCAATTACTATAGAAAGAGACTCCGAAAGGGCTAGTTGAGCATTTCCTCTTTTTAAGTCGTCTTTATCTGTTATTATTTCGGGTAAGAAAGAAGGAATTGCGATATTGTAGAACGTTGTAAATATTCCATTTAAAAACATGAGAAACATCAATAAAGGGAACGTTATTATATTTGTTCCAGTCAGTATGAATACAGATAAAAATAAAACGCCTTGACATATACTACTAATTAGCAAAACCTTTTTTCTATGAAGGATGTCTATTAAAGCACCGGCTACTAATCCGAAAATTAGGTAGGGTATGAATATAATCCCTCGAAGCAAGGCAGCATTCGCCTCACTTGTTTCTAGCACCTCTAATGCAAAAAGAGGCAAAGCTACTACTGTAAACTGGGTACCTAACAAACTTATAGACTGTCCTAGCCAAAGCTTGTAAAAATTAAAGTTTTTTTTATTTTTCATAAGACGCCTCCAATAATTCGAATTTATAAAGAATGAATCAGAAATCAAAATATTCCGAATTTTCTAACTCTATTTATACATACAATTACTTCCTATTTTTCACGGCTCAAAACCAGCCTGGCTCACATAAACGTGATTTTCCGGAAAGATTTCAATAAATCGGTTATATACTTTTTTAATTACATGTGGTCCATACCATTCTTCTAAACCAAGTTGGGCATATTTTTTCTCAATACCTAGTTTTCTTGTGCGTTTTCCACCACTGCCATCGCCCATGAAGAAGTCGTCCATACATATCCGATCGGCGAATGGCTTCAATTTCATAGGAAAGTATTCCCCACTCGGTAAGATAGGGGCTATAGCAACTTGGGTCGGTATTCCCTTCGCCGCTAATTGTTCCAATGTTTTAAAGCGCGCCTGGATTGGAGGTGCCTTTGGCGTAAAATGTTTACGGATTGTTTCTGAATCTGTCTCAATAGTCATACTTACTCGAACTTTATCTTTAAAATGTTGCAGCAAATCGATATCTCGACTTACAAGTGGGCTTCTAGTCTGTACTAATAGGAAGTCAGGAGGATCTGCTACCATAACTTCTAGTAAAGATCGCGTCACATTTTCCTTATGTTCTATTGGTTGATACGGATCTGTACTTGATGACATAAAAATGGTTACATTCCCTTTGGCTTTGGCGCGACGAAGCTCCTTTTTTAATAAATTCGCAGCTCCGTTTTTAACATCGACCCAATTTCCCCATTCTCCTTTACGAAAAAGTGATACTGGCATTTGGCGTACATAACAATAGGAACACCCAAATGAACAGCCTGTATATGGATTCAGTGAATGTGTATAGCCAGAAAGAAAGCCAGTCCCTTTATTCAGAATGGTTTTCGGATTTTTATAAAATAATTCACTTTTCAAGACGTAACCTCCATTCATTGTTTGGTAATAATTACTCATGGCTAGATGAAGCTTGCTTTTCCAGATCCAGGAGCAGTGTCTTCATTTCTAATCCGCCTCGATAACCAGTTAATGAGCCATTCTTTCCTATTACACGATGGCACGGTACAGTAATTAATGCCGGATTAGCCCCAATAGCCGCTCCTACAGCACGAACAGCTGCTGGTTTATTTATAGCATTTGCAATGTCGGAATAAGATTTCGTCTGTCCATAAGGAACTTCACAAAGCGCATTCCAGACTGCAAGTTGAAATTGCGTACCTACGTACTCAAATGGAACAGTAAAGGTTTTCCGCTTTCCTTCTAGATACTGAATGATTTCAACGACATAGGGTTCAAGCTTTTCATCATCTTCAACAAGAGGACTTCCTGGAAAGCGTTTCTTCGCCCATTCGAACAATTCCTCGAATGGTTTGTTCTGTGAACCTACAAACATAAGACCCTTTGAAGTTGAAGCAATATAAAAATGCCAATCCTTAAACTTTAGTAAAGACCAATATAGGGTTGGTCTATTCTTTGTTTTCATTGTACTTTTCCTCCATTTTACTCAGTTGACGAAATTGCGCTGGCGTCTGTCCAGTTTTCTTTTTAAATAAAGTAATAAAATAAGGCGCGTTAGCCATACCCACACATATAGCGATATCTCCAATCGCTTTATTTGTTTGAATCAAATACTTTTTAGCCGCTTGTACTCTAACTTGTTGTATATACTCAACCGGCGTAATGCCTTTTATCTTTTTAAATGTTCGATGCATATGATACGGACTCCCATGACAAATAGTTGCTAACGATTCTAACGTTAATTTTTCTGTAAAATTTTTATCAATGTATTCAGTAATTAAATCAACCCACTCACTATCAGGCAGATTTTCATTAGTGGGCTTACAACGCTTGCAAGGGCGAAAATTTGCGCGGAGAGCTTGTTCTGCGTTTTGAAAAATACATACATTTTCTTTTTTCGGAACGCGAGATTTACAGGAGGGTTTACAAAATATCCCTGTCGACTTTACAGCGTAGAAAAATCGATGATTGTACGCTGCATCATTATTGATAATTGCTTGCCACTTTTCATCTGTTATCATTTCTTCATCATTCGAAATTCTATGTCCGTTATTAATACTATCCAGCATTGACATCACCTCTTCTTACAATATACTCCCTATAAATTCAGAATGTATAGTTCTGGGAATGTAATAGCAAGATATTGAAGTTAATTTTTATTTAGAATCGTGAAAAATAATTCCAAGACCGTACCGTTCTCCAGAAGTAACCGTGCTTACGCCGTGACGAACCGTATTTTTGTAATATCCTTTTTTACCTAGAACAGGTCTATGATTAGTAGGAAATATCAGCGCACTGCCTTGTTCTAAAGTGATGACATGTCCCCTACTCTGAGCACGTGGAATTTGTTCCACTAATAGAGATTCTCCACCGCAAAAGTCTTTTTCACGTTGATTTAATACAAATACTACTTGAAACGGGAAAAATATATCGCCATATAAATCTTGATGCAAACAATTAAACCCGCCTGTTTCATACTTTAATAGTAAAGGTGTTGGTCTAGTTTGTTCATATTTTTCACAGGTGTTCAAAAAATCTTGAAGATGATCTGGAAACTGTTCTGTTTTCTTTAAATAACCCAACCATCGATTGGCTGTTTTGGCCAATTCTACATAAAAGGACTCTCTTAAACTTTGGATGATTTCTGGTAACGGATAGGAAAAATATTTGTACTCCCCATTCCCAAAACGATATCTCGTCATATTGATTGTCGTTCTGTATGGCTCTTCCTCATGATACAAGTCTATGAAGAATTCACATTCCTCTTTAGTTAAAATCACCGGAAGCTTTGCGAATCCTTGCTCATCTAATTCATGTTGAATTGAATCCCAGTTTAAGCTCTCGACACGTGTTTTTATATGTTGGACCATTTTTATCAACTCCTATTTAGCATTCTTGATAATTAACACTATAACCTCATAATTAGAAAAAAATAAGGTGTTTAGAATGTAATAGCAAGATAACAAAATTAGGGTAGATGATTCTGTGATAAAGTAAAATTATAGAAAATCGATGAGGAGAATAACAAAATGATATGGCATGAAGTAAATAATGTTATTGTAATTGCATTACCAGACAATTTCGACATGAAGGCTAACCTAGGCTATCTAACAAGGGAAAAAAATGAATGTATGTATGAAGTAGAGAACGATATCATTACAAAAGTTATAGCCATTGGGGAAATTCGGTCCTTAGTACAGATAAGCGTACTCAATCATAAACAAATGGTTGTTCAATTCCTAAATGATTCAAGACCAATTGAAAAGTGGAAGCGCGAAGAAATTGTAAAATATATTCATGAATGGTTTGATCTTGATAATGATTTAACGCCATTTTATGAAATGACAAAAGCAGACCCATTACTTAAAATGCCTGCCCAAAAATTCTATGGATTGCGAGTTATCGGCATTCCCGATTTATTTGAAGCTTTATGTTGGGGAGTTTTAGGGCAACAAATTAACTTAGCCTTCGCGTATACCTTAAAGAAGCAATTTGTAGAAAGATTTGGCGATTCCATCGAATGCAATGGTAAAAAGTATTGGGTATTCCCATCGTACGAACGAATTGCACAGTTAACACCTACCGACCTAGCAGATATTAAAATGACGGTAAAAAAAAGTGAATATATTATTGGAATTGCTAAATTAATGGCAGGTGGAGAATTATCGAGGGAAAAACTAATGAACATGAACTTTAAGGATGCTGAAAAAAGTTTAATTAAAATACGAGGAATCGGACCTTGGACAGCCAACTATGTTTTAATGCGCTGCCTTAGGTTCCAGACAGCTTTTCCAATCGATGATGTAGGTCTTATTAATTCGATAAAAATATTACGTAATATGGACCGAAAGCCTACGAAAGATGAAATTTTAGAACTATCATTTCCGTGGAAAAACTGGGAATCATATGCTACCTTTTATTTATGGCGTGTCCTTTACTGAATCACTACATCATGTAGTTTAGTAATGAAGTTTGATTATATTAATGATAGTAACCTTGATATGAGAACAAATCTAAAGAGCATGTTTTGAAAAAAGATTGATCAAAACATGCTCTTATTTGAATGGGGGCAGATTGACTAAAAGGAAAAGCGACAGAAGCGTAGTTACTTTAGCCAAGCCCTATGCATTTTTACGTGTATATTTAATATTGTGCCAAGCACCATTCTTTAGTTTCTTGATCCGCAAAGGATGCTTCAACACTATTTAAATAAATTTGCCGATAATCTTCTTCACTTAGATTAAATTCGTTGTTCACTAAATGGATTTCTTTTGCCATTGTAGTATCTGATACTGTTCGGTTATCCGTATTAAATGTCACTTTTATTCCATCTTTATGAAACTTGTAAATCGGATGTTCTGAATAATGATGAACAGCTTTCGTCTGGACATTACTTGTTGGACACATTTCAAGTACTATCTGTCTTTCTTTCACAATCTGATAAGCCTCGGCACAATCTTTAATAAATACTCCATGTCCTATTCTTTCAGTACCTAACATTTCAACAGCCTCTAGAACGTTTTTACCAATTCCCGTTTCACCGGCATGAATAGTGACTCTGTAGCCATATTTTTTGGCTAATGAGATTGGATCTACGAATTTTTCACAAAAGCCTTCTTCTTCGGATGCACATAGGTCAATTGCCGCCACACCTTTACCAAGGAACTTTTTCCCCTTTTCAACCACTTCAAATGCGCTTTCTACAGACATCGTCCTCATGCAAGACAGGATGATATTTCCCTTTATTTCGTAACAGCTTTCAGCGTCCCTCATCCCCTCTATAACAGATTGAATAACTTCTTCAACACTAAGACCTTGTAATGTGTGAAGTAACGGGGCAAATCTGACTTCTAAATATTTCACATTTTCTCTTGTTGCATCCTCAAATAGCTCAAAAGTAATTCTTCTTAAGTTCTCCTTGGACTGCATGACCAAATTAGGAAGAGAAAATCTTTTTAAATACTCATCCAGGGATTCACATTCTAACGGAGCAATCAGCTCCTTTTGCAGTTCATCCTTATCAAAAGAAGGTAACTGAATGCCTTCCTTCTGTGCAATATCGATAATAGTTTCAGCCCTTAAGCTTCCGTCCAAATGACAGTGAAGTTCAATTTTGGGCAATGCTAAAAAGTTCATCTTTGACCTCCTGAAATAAATTTTTAGATTGAAACACAAAAAAATTCCTGACTACAAAGAAAATACAAGTTTTGTACTTTCTTCGTAATCAGGAATTTCGGTTCCTGGTAGAGACCCCCAAACCATATTATTGGGGTTATACGAAATAAAATTGTTTGCTTAACGTTTTTAAAATAATAATAAAAAAATATTAGATTGTCAACATGGTATGATACAGAAATTTAATAGATAAAGCTAAAATTGATTGCAAAGTGCTGGCTTAGTTGGAATACGCTCTAATATATATAATGCCCTCATTTGCTACTACTTTGGCAGCATATACGAATTAAGCATTTTTAGGCGTTGGTTAGTCTGCTCTCCGTTAGTACAATAATTTCAACAGTTAAACGTCGGGCAAGAGAGTCACAATTATTAAGAAAAATTACCTGTTTGGATGTTTGCTTTTGCTGTATAAGTAGGGCCTGAAGTAATGATCAGTATCAAAGCAAGGAAAACACCTGAGAACAACTTTCCATCTTTGATAGCTCTTTCTTATTTAACTGGCTGTCACATTTTGATCTTCATGATAATACATAGAATACAAATCATTCAATGTAACTTTTCCAAATGCAAAATCCACCACATTTCTCTCAACTAAAAAAGATGTAAGCGAACTTAACAAACTTGCTTCAGAACTTGGTAAATGAATTAGTGACATTCCGTTTGTAAGTGTTTGAAGTTCTATATTAGGAAATAGCTCGTGAAGTTGTATTTTAGTATCATTTTCCATATTTTTCACCCGAATAGTTTTAATATCCGCTTGACTAAAACCTTCTATAATTTGATTGGTATTCACTAGTTTTCCATTGTTAAATAAGAAAATTCGGTCTGCATATTTCTCTAAATTATCTAGTAAATGGGAGGCGATAATAATAATCTTACCTTCCTCCTTTTTTTCTACTAATATTTTCGAAATAATTTCTACATTATTTGGGTCAAGGCCGTTCATTACTTCGTCCATCATCATAATTTCCGTATTTGAGACAATTTGCATTGCAAAGCATAGACGCTGGCGCATACCAAGGGAATACGTGCCTGTTTTTTTATTCACATAATGCCCCATATTTAATGCTTCGATTGTTTCATCAATCAGTTTTAAATCGGATTGCCACATTGTAGCAAACATTTTTAAATGCTCGCGCCCGCTTAAGTGATTGTACAAGTCACTTTGGTCTGGCATCATCGATACGAATTTATGAATTTTCACTTCATTTGATTTATTTGAATAGCTTAGGCCATCTTTAAATACTACCTTTCCTGTCTTAGGTTTCACATAATTCATCAACACATTCATAAATGTGGATTTTCCTGTTCCATTTGGTGCAACAAGCCCGATCATTTCACCTTGCTCAAATGTCATTGAAATATCATTTAACACTTTAATTTCCCCAAATTGTACGGTAATATTTTGAACTTCAAGCATCTTTACCCCTCCCTATTTAATTAACTTATATCGCCTATTCAATGCAATAAGTATCATTAAAAAAATGACAACTCCCGCTAGTCCAAATAACAGCTGTAATCCTAAAGTAAAATCTAAATCATTGTTCATATAATAAAAATTTCGCCTTTTTGAAATAATTTGTCCTACTTGAATGTAAGATGTCGGATAGTTTTGAATGTCCCAGAAATAGCCGACGTAACGGCTGGCATAAAAATTCTCGCCAAAAATAAGAAGCAAGCCAACAGCGAAATTTACCATCTCATTGCGGAATATAATACTGCATAATAGCACAACGTTAATAATGACGATAAACCAAGTAAAAAGCAAAGTTAAGGATTGTACTAAAAACGTACCTAATGTCATCATTTCAAATTTACCATCCTTACGCCAATCAAGATGAGCAGCATACATAGGAGATGGTAAATTGAAATTCCCAAAACCAGATTGTAGGCCTATGATAAAAAAGCCAACTATAAGCGGTACAAATAATACTACGCTACCTAGTAGTGCAACAAACATTTTCACAAGTAGCTTTTTCCAATCACTAATTGGGAATCCCTTTAAAATAGATGGATGACGTTGATCTTTTTTAACAATATCAATTGATAAAAGAAGTACACAGACAATTAAAATAATCGGAAGTACTCCATTTAATAAGCGTTCGAACGTTTGAAGCGCTGTGCGTTGTTCAAAAACTTCCAATGATAACTCATAATCTGCTTTCGAATAAGCATCATAACGGACAGCATGATCTAAATAGGCGTAAAAGGCATCATCTTCTGCGTGTTTGTTATTTTTTGTAAAATACCTCGAGTTATATGAAAATGCCTCATTTCTATATGTAATCGAATTCGTCAAGAAGTACCATTCGCTAGTTAAATCTGCATATTTTTTAAAATTCCCCTCATCTAATGCATCTAATCTTCCTTTATCTATAGGGTTAATTTGCTTAAATATTTCAATTGCATAAAAAACGGAAGGATGAAGTCCTATTAAATCTTGTCCTTCCATATGATCTAAAAATTCCTGACGTGTTAAATAGCGCGCCTCAATTTCATCATAGTCAACATTTTCAATCGGATTGTAAGTTGGCGCTATTTTAAATACATAAAAAAAGGTCGCAAATGCAAGCAAAAAATAGATTGCTATGTTTTTCTTATTCGTAAAAAACTGCTTGAATTCAAATTTAAAATAACTGAACATGCTTATAATACCCCCCTATGCCCTATTGATTTTTCCTGTTGAGAAGAATGTTTTAATAACGAATAGCATTAAAATAATACTTATACAGATGATGGCTAAGCCTAAATTCATAGTAATATCAACAGGCTTCACTAAATCTACTGGTAAGCCTCGTAAAATATCATTGAAGTTCATGAAATTAAAAGGATTATAGGGAATTAAACTAATAAGAGATGGGAAAATCATCGGTAAAAAGAATAAAATAAAGTGTACAAATAATGTTAAATACATATTTTTCAGTAACACATTTAAAATAATCGACAACAGCATGACAAAGATTGAAATTAATAGCATATAACCAACGCTCATCGCAATATATTGAATCGAAGATATTAATGTGGCATTTCCTACATATATCCCTACAGGCTCTAATGGGTTACCAGGTCCATTTATGATCCACAATGGAATTGCGCAAATAAAAATGAGCAAAATGCTTGTAACTATAGATAAAAAAGTAATCATGCATTTAGACAAAATATAGTGATCAAATCGGACAGGAAAGCCCTTAATTATACTAGAGTGTTCAAAGTCATCTAGTAAAATAGAACTTGTATGGAAGCTAATAAATATGTACCAACCTGCTCCAACGTGCATAAAGAAAAATAACAAAAACGGTACGTACTGAAATAAATCGGATATTGTATCCTTTCCCTCATCAATCATCCACTTAAAATAAAGGTAGTCCATAGAATTTTGCACTTTAGAAGGTAATAATTCTGCAATATTCTCGTATCCTTCTAATTCGAATGCCTCTTGCCTTAATTCTGCGAGTTGAAATGAAGTCTCATAATACATAGATTTTCTGTCCATCGTTAAAGCTGCTATTTGTAAAGCAATTTTGCTTTTTTGTTTAGTTAAATTTTTATATAAGTCGCTTCCGTCACCTGTTTCTGAAGCATCCTTAATTTGAAACTTTGATAGTATTGCTTGTGCTGAATAATAATCACCCTTTTTCTCGACTAGTTGATTACCAACAGCTTGTGCTTTTATATAAAACATAAAGCCAAAAACGATTATAACAACAGCGACTAGTGCGACTAAATTTTTTCGATTACCTCGTTCAATAATTAGACCTACTTTTAATGCTCTTAACACCGTCATCCTCCTCACTTTTCAATGAAAGCACTTACATCACTATGATAAGGTATTGTGGATATTTTTTCAATTTTTAGATTTTAAAGGCTCTTCACCAAAACGTGTGGTTGATTTCCGTTCCGACTGGGCGCTTTCCTGGGGGCGTCCGATGAGCCGCTTCACTCGCGTTGCTCGCTCCAGGGTCTCATCTGTGACGCTGATCCCCAAGGAGTCGCCAAGTCTCCACTACAATCAACTAATATACAGCCCATATATTTTAAAAAATGTCATCCACAACTTTTGGTGATGAGCCATTTTAAAGGTTGTAAATTCTTTCTCCTCAGTGATGGAAAGATTCATAAAAAAACACTAGCCTTTCGTATAGTTCTACAAAAAGACTAGTGTTTTTTCTTGTTTAGGGGATATATTTTCCCTCAGCTTCCGGCTTAAGCTAAAATGTGGCCGCCTTCTACATGAAGAACGGTTCCAGTCACGAAACTATTTTGTAGCAAATATAGTACGCTTTGTGCAACATCTTCAGTTCTTCCTATTCGTTTCACAGGAAGTTTGTTTTCAATAGTAGCATAGAAATTATTACGAGCTTCTTCTGGCATTTTGCTACGGGAAGGTGTATCAATTATACCGGGTGAAACGATGTTCACTCGGATCGGAGCAAGCTCTAATGCCAAAGTCTGGCCCAGATTCGAAACAGCCGCATTGACTGCACCTAGAATTGCTGAACCAATCATAGACTTGTAAGCTACAACCCCAGAGAATAAAGTGATTGAACCGTTTGGTGAAATTTTTGAAGCACCGTATTTCGCTGCATAATATTGTCCCCAAAATTTGTTTTCAAACAGTTGTCGGGCTTGGGCTGTATCCGTTTGGAGGAATGACCCGCCGGATGTTTCTGCCGCGCTTACCACAAGATGATCGAACTGGCCGATCTTTTCAAAGAAAGACTGGACTTGATGTTCTTGCGTTGTATCTAGAGTATAAGCCGTTGCTCTAGCTCCTAGTTGCTCTTTTGCATTCTGTAATTTATCTTCGGAACGGCTGGCAATGATTACTTCTGCTCCTTGAGCTATTAGCTGCTTAGCTGATTCTAAACCAATCCCAGAACTTCCTCCGATAATTACAACTTTTTTATCTTTTAACATGTTTTTTTGCCCCCTATGAGTTTACTTAATAGATTAATAATTCAATACTTCTTGCAGGTGTTTTTCAAGGTCGAATACAAACTTTTCAACCTGCGGATTTTTGACTACATCATAACAAGAGAAACTATTTAAAGGTTTCATTCCGAGAAATTTATGTATACGATGTAAATGACTTAATGCATCTTCTAGGCTGCCCCCTTCAAAAAATTGATTTGGATCGTTAAATGCTTTTTCAGGAGCATTCCAGGTAGTCGAAAACATATATTTCTTTTCAGTCAATAACCCGCCTTTTCCATACTGATCAGCACCCTTAAAAAATAAACCATAAGCATATACTTCATCCATATACGTCTTCAATAAGCCTGGGACACTGAACCAATAGATAGGTGTTTGGTAAATGACAATATCAGCCCAAATAAATTTTTGTTGTTCTTCTTCGATTTTGTATCCGTTTTGAATAATTGTTGTTTTTACATTGTTCTTTTCACTTAAAAAACTGACCAACTTGTTCATCAATGTTTGGTTCAATTTCCCCTCTGCTGAACTATACTTCTGATGGCCGTTAATAATAAGTATATTTTTCATCTTGTTCTTGCTCCTTCATTACAATTCAATTCTTAAAATACCGCTTATCGTGTAACTGGTAACCAATAACCCAACTCTACTTAAGGTAAAATTCAAATCGTTTGCTACATCTCAGAAGAATCCCCCTGATGACGTACCAATAGCAAAGCACTGAGTATAAACGGTAGCTGGTTTCGTTGATATCTTGCAATAATTTTGATCACCTCCTCCATAAGGGAGGGAATAATAAGTTCAACGATATTATATATATAGTAACTTCATTTATGGAAGTAGTGATATTTAATTCATAAAGTTTCTGAAAGTATACTATTGTGATATGATAAGGTAAATTAGTCAAAAAATTTTGGGGAGATGTTTAGATGAGTGTTATTGAGCCAGTTGTATTAACCAAAGGAGTACCAGGTGAAACTTGCCCCATTGCTAAAACGCTCGACGTGATTGGGACTAAATGGACCTTTTTAATTATTCGCGATCTGCTTATAGAAGGAACGATGCGATTCAGTGACCTATTGAAATCAATGAATGGAATTAGCCCGAAAACACTTTCACTCCGTCTTAAGACACTAGAAGATCATGGGATATTGAAAAAAAAGATATTTCCAGAGGTTCCCCCTCGTGTGGAATATACGTTAACGGAAAAAGGAAAACAATTGGAAGGTGTTTTTATTGAATTAAAGAGATTTGGATTAAATTTATAAAAAATTAAGTATAGGTCATTCTTTAAATTTCGGTAAGAATCATATCAGATCTTTTTTATTTTAAATCTATTTCTCAGGCTATGAACTATACAAACTACGCTATCACGGCATATTAATAGTATGTAAAGCTAATTTAGCCTTACACCTCCTAATTTTGTTACTTAGGGTCACTCCTATCCCAAGTGACCCTTTTTATAGTTTCTTTCCTCGAAGTGTTCAGTGAAACTAAAACTTACAAAATTATAAGTTTCATGTCACCAAAATTTAATTGTTAAAACTAAAATTGTGTTTTAGAATTGCTATTGTTGGAAAAAAATAAGAAAACATGATTTGAGGAAGAATTTACATGGAAGACAAACTAATAAAATTTTTATCTATTTTTGGTGGAATTACAATTATTGTTCTAGCTCTTTCGGCTTTTTTCATTATTGACCAGGGTATGCCTAAGGAATTTACTGAAGAAGCATGGTCAGATACGAAAGAGAAAGCAAAACAAGCTACAGTTGAGCATTTTAAAAACGAAAACAATATCGATGTTATAATAAATGAAGTTAGCTCTTCAGGCGAATATGCAACACATGAAGTATATTTAGAAGGTCATGTTGTTGGTAATGAGGAAAAGAAAATCTCTGCTGTTGTAGATACTTCTGAAGAAAATTATCAAGTAAAACTTGTTGATATGAACGCCTAATTATCATTCATTTTTATAGAACCCTTTGAACAGTTAACTTAATTGTTAGTTGTTCTTTTTTTGCCCATTTTCTTCGATTAATCTTCACTTACAAGTTTTTACATTGATAACACGTGAAGAAGCGTTGCTAGATACCATTATTTCACCACTATCGAATGGCATTATGGAAGGCACGAATAATAAAATTAAACTCATCAAAAGACATGGTTTTGGCTATCGAAATGAAGACCGTTTATTCCTTCGTTTACGTTTAGAAACAGGTCGCTGATTTTGTCACCCACGACTTTTGGTGAAGAGCCATTTTTGAAGGTTTCTAATTTACGAGCAACTAAAAACGCCAGGATCAATGATTTACCAATTATTCTGGCGTTTCGTGCTATTATTTTTTATTTATGTGTAAATCATTAAGTGAGTTTATTTGCGCTGTATAATAGTTGTTGATACAACTATTATACAGGGAACTATTACTAACCAAAGTTGTGTTGTGGCGCTAATGACAATGAATAATATAGTTGTTGAAATAACTAAGCATAGAATCCAAAACGCAAGTAAAATTTTGGATCAACACGATCAAAAGCTTTTCTGACAATTGGAAAGGTTTTTTTTACAATGTGAAGAAGTACTTATAAGGGGATATATTAATTCAACGATTATGGAGAAGAAATAGTATATAAGAGGTGAAGATAAGGTGAAAATAAAAACAATATTGTTATTAATTATTTGTTCTATATGGTTAGTGGCTTGTGACAGTAATGGAGAAACAACAAAAACGATAGAAATTCAAGAATTAATTAATTTCGAAGAAGAAAAACCTGACACATTACAATTAATATCTGATGCGAAGGATATAAAGATTATAGAGAAAACTTTTAAAAAAGCTAGAGAATTTGGTGAAGTAGATAACAAAGTAGTTCCGCAATATAAGATCAAACTAAACGATGATGAATACTATTTATGGATCGACAATACAATTACAGGGACAATAGCAAACGTAAATAGTAGAAATATGTTTTATAATATCCTTGCTAGCGAAGAATTTAAAGAGGCCATTAATTATCAAGGACAAAAATAAACTACTTTTTAAAAAATTAATCAAAGCTAACTATCGTCTGTCTAATATAGCAACAATGCATACGAAATGAGCATTTCTCAAAGATTGTTGCTATTAAAGAGGCAGGGATATAAGTATATTTCCAAAGCAAAATTAAAAAATTTTACATCAGAAAAGCGCGAGAAATCAACGTTTCTAAAATTGATTTCTCGCGCTTTTTAAGGTTTTGACCAGTTAAGTTCCAGCCTCTTTTTCAAAATAAATTTCTCATTACTGAACACAGCGGTTATTTAAGCTATAAAACAAGCAACAAGCAACAAGCAATAGCTGCATACATAGTAGCGCAACAATTCAAGCTGTGCAACTTTGTAATACTACTCTTGATTAGGTTCTATATAGTAAGGATTTACATGAATAAGGACTTCCCCTACATCTGGGTATTTATTTAATATTTTATTTTTTATCTCACGGGCTATATCATGACCTTGTTTAATTGTTAAATCATGATTAAGTGATAGACGAATGTCGAGAAGCTTATAGTGACCGTGTTCTCTTGCACGGATTTTGTCTATTCGTTTTACTTGATAGAATTCATGAATAGTGGCTTCATACTCGTCTAAAAGATCCTGATCCACACTTTTTTCCATTAAAACATCAACAGAAGGTTTAACTAATTCCATTGCGATTCTAAAAATAAAATAAGCTACTATAGCACTTGCAATAGCATCCGCGTATAACAAAAATGTCCATCCAATTGCATTTCCTATAATCGCTAAGAGGACTCCAATAAATGCTGCAAGGGAAGCAACAATATCACCTTTATGATCTAACGCAATCGCTATAATAGCTTTACTATTCCACTTTTCCCCCTGTTTTATGGAGTGTCTATATAATATTTCTTTCGCTATATACGAAATTATGGCTGCAATCAATGCACTGTACTGTGGTACACCAGGTTCTTCAAAAAATGCTAAAATTGCTTCTACTAATATATATATTGAAACTAATAATAAAATAATTCCAACGATCGCTTCACTAATAACTTCTGCCTTACCATGCCCAAAGGGATGATCCTTATCAGGTGGTTTATTAGAGATACCTACTACTGCTAGCACAGCAATCGAAGCTACTACATCTGCCCCAGAGTGAATTCCATCTGCAAAAACAGCCTCACTCCCCCCAAAAAGACCAAAGAAGATTTTACCTATCATTAGAATTAGGTTGGATACAAGTGCAATCCATGCAACTTTTTTACTGATTTGTTCTCTCTCACTAACCATTTATCTCACCTCCGATTAAGAGTTTTCCAACTAAAAATGAGGCAAGAATTCTCCTCAAATACCCTTAATTTTCTTCCTTCAATAAATACTCAACTATGATATCAGACGAATATCGAGTGGGTCTACAGCAACCTTTTTTACCATTACTAAATAAATTTAGAATATGAAAATAAGTTGCTTCAGACCAAATTAATCAAATTTAGATTTCCGTAAAATGGACGTTTTCCCCAACTAGAGGAACTTCTTAAAGTCTTACATAATGAAAGCAACGCATTTAAATAAACATGATAGGTGGAATATACAGATACATTAGTTTACACCAAAAGATGTATTATGTATGGAAGACGTTTTGTTTGCAAAAATCATTAATTGCTACAATGGATAGAAATAGCGTTATTGGAAAAGAGAACGACATTCCGAGGAGAATACCAAGCTGGTTGGCATTATGAAAAGTAAACGACTGAGGGGCATCCTTATTTCTCCAATTGTCAATATCTTTTCTCCTCATTTCCTTACATATGACGGGCATGGGATAGCAAACTCTCAACTCGCCTATTGTCTTTAAGCTATTCCCGATTGGATATTGGATATAGTATTACAGGTGTGTTGATTAACCATTTTTATCCACCCTAATTAAATTAGAAGGATCTGATTTCCGCTACGGGCTACTCGCTTTGTTGCTGACGCTTCGCTTTCGCACAGATAAAACATTTGTTGCTGTCGCTTCGCTTTCGCACAG
>NZ_JARVRU010000035.1:0-33316 GCF_030209535.1 Lysinibacillus sp. fls2-241-R2A-57 | reverse complement strand
TTGTTTTTCGATAAAAGCCCAAATAGTTTCGATAAAATGAGATTTTGTTTCGATATAAGCTCAAATAGTTTCGATAAAGAGCGATTTTGTTTCGATAAAACTTCAAAGTATTCCTATAAAACGAACGAAAGTAGCCTTAGCGATTCTGTTTTGGGGCTCGACACTAAATAGCAACAAGAAAAACCCTTTCATCGATCAATAATAAACCTATTTTTTCCTAATCAACACGCCTGTTAAAGAAACAAAACCATATAATCATCATCAAAATATCGTTGACCTATTTTTAATGCCCTCTTCTCTGTCCCAAATACTTCAAATCCTAAAGAACAATACAGTCTTTTTGCTGAAGCATTCGTTGATACAACCGTAAGATTAAGCTGCTCAACTCCCTTTAACTCTTTTGCTTTGTTAATTGCTTCAACCATTAATTTCTTGCCAATGCCAAGACCACGCTTTTTAGGGGAAACATAAACAGCAAAAATGCCCGCTTTATGATTTAACTTCAACTTGTTTTCTTGAACCAAAGTTGCAACACCCACTAATTCACCTTGATCAAATGCACCTAACGTATAAGAACCTTTTGATTCAAATCTATTAGCAAACATCTCAATCGGATAATCCTTTTCCTCCTCAAAGCTAGAGCCAAATGCTTCAGGATTATTTTGCAATCCCTCTAACCTTAAATTCCTATATACTTCTGCATCTGCAGCTGTTAAAAATCTAATATCCATCCTTTTCCCTCCTACGACTTTTCATTTTTATTGACAATTATAAATAATGTTTCATGTACTTTCATCACAAAGTTCCCTAAAATGGAAATAACAGCATAAGGAAGAATATAAAATCTAACAATATGGCGTATCATTTTACGAAATTGAAAATATTGGATATTGTAGTTAAAAAGGGTTAATATGATATATATAAAGAGGGCGAAAGTTTAACTTTTCTCCTTATGAATGAAATAGACAAACTCAAGAAATAAAAAGTAATTTAGGGATTTATTGTACTTCATATTTACAGATTACAAAGAAGGAGAGAGGCCTTTAATGAAATCTTTTGTATTTTTTTTATTTATAGTGTTTTTTGTTACAGGTATTGGAACGATGTGGACAGGATTAAATTTCCCTTTTGACATCCAAAATGAAAAATTAGCAAGCCTTTTTTGCCTTTTTCTAGCAGGGATACTTTTGATTTACTACTATATATTAAAATCAAAGGAATGCAAATAACTTTATAAGTTTGCTCGCTTTATGCTTTAACTTCAACTTGTTTTCTTGAACCAAAGTTGCAACACCCATTAATTCTTCTTGATCAAATACCCTTATCGTATAAGAACCTTACATCTGCAGCTGTTAAAAATCTAATATCCATCCTTTTCCCTCCTACGGCTTTTCATTTTTATTGACAATTACCAATAGTGTTTAATGTACTTTTATAAGGTAGTTCCCTAAAATGGGAATAACATTACAAAGGAGAATCCAATATATGAAATCTAACAGTATAGCAAATCATTTTCATACATTACAGGAACAGCGCTCTCACCACCTACCTTGTATTCAATCACTCTCGCATGAACAACTGTGGCATCGTGAGAAAGAAGGAAAATGGTCTATCGGTGAGCATTTCTATCACCTTTATCTAATTCTAAAAATGCTTAAAACTGCAACAAAATATTCCTTACTACTTACCCCTTACGCGAAAATGCGAAGAAACAAGCCTTTCGCCACTGAAATACATAATGTTTACGAAGAATTTAAAAACAGAAAAGGAAGAGGCATGAGAGCACCAGGAATATTAGTGCCTCCCGCAAAAATACGTTTTACGCGGAACAGCGACGAAATCGAACAATTATTAGTAAACGAGACAAATGCACTGAAAGAATTAGTAAAAGATATTGAGGAGGATATAGCCGGGCATATCGTCTTTCCAGACCCCCTCGCCCACTACCCTAACCTTATCCAATCTATTCAGCTACTTGCCATCCATGAAATGCATCATTTTAAAATTATGGAAGGGCAATATAAAAGGCTAGTAACGTCCAGTAAATTGGAGGTTGTGAAATGAAAAAACTATTGATATGTCTTTGTCTCTTACTTTTTCTTGTATCTTGTTCAAATGAAGAAGGGACTAATTCAAATAAAGAACTCTTCATCACAAAAGAATTTGTAGAGGAAAATGCAAAGGTTGGTTTATCGTACGATGAAGTTAGAGATATATTTGGTAAGGAAGTTCTTGCAGATGTCGTTGATCATACAGAAACATGGCTGTACGATTCAGCTAAACATAATAAATTAGAGTATAACCCAAGCTTAGAAGTTGTAGCCGATGAAATTACAACTGGCAAACTTGATTATCAGCTATACATAAACTTTATTGATAAAAAAGCCATTATGTATTCTTATTTTTATAAAGGTGAAAATGGTAAGATACAGCAATATGTTGTTACTCCTGATGCAGAGCCGTTCAGCTTACCTGCTAGTGAGTGATTTTATGTCGTGAACTAAAGCAAAGAAAGCACTGGGAAATGGATATTCTAATTTCAAATCGGGATAGGTTTTCTCGCTGATGGATAACATCTTAATTAAAAAAAAGCATCTAGAAAAGCCTTTGAGGGTTAAAATCCTTCAAAGGTTTTTTCTTTAATACTTACGCTTGTGCTCCGAAGATTGCGCGAATTCTTGCTGCTGTAGTATGTCCTGAAATATAAAGAAACGAATTCTTCTATCACGGCCAATTATCCCCTCAGAGACGACTATTTAAAAGCTCTATAAATTCCCCTCAAACATCTCGTTCAGTATGCTAAACAACTTTCAGGATTAACATTTTTAGAAATTTATGTTTTTTATCAAAATTTGCACGATTTTCTGAAAAACTTGATTTTGAAACTTTTATAGCAAGTGGTATTGTATTCACATAACAAAAAGTAAAGGAGAATTGATTTAGGCTTAAAACCTTTTCCTACCTCATTTCAAGCAGTTATAGAATTTTACAAAGAGAGAAATTAATTAAACAATATATAGTTGTCGAATACAATTATTCCTCAGATTTAGATATACTAAGTTTTTTCAATAAAACTATTTATTGGATCGTCACCAAAAGTTATGAAAGTCAATTGTTAAAACGTATGCCGTTTATAGGTTAATTGGAGTGGCGTGGAGGCTGGGCGACTCCTTGGGGGACGCCCCCTAGGAAAGCGCCCAGTCGGAACGGAAATCAACCACACATTATGGTGATGAGCCTATTTATTGCAAAATAATTCATAAATCTAAAGGAGTTAAAAATGAAGATCATAAAATTAATAATCTATTTTATCATGATTGTTTTATCTCTTATAATTGCAGAACGCGGAACTATATATGTTTGGTTGTCAATTACAAAACCTGGAATATATAATCCAGTAGCAAATCCTTACCCACTATCTGAAATATCACCATTTGTGCAATATTCTATCGCAGCCGTTTTTGTGCTAGTAGCTCTTTGGATTACAAATAAAATAATGTATTTTTTCTCGTTCATAAAAACGAAATTAATAAAAAATCCTTCATAACAAATGACCACCCGGCATGGAGTGGTCATTTTCATGTCTTATTTAATTAACCATTTAGTGTGTTAATTAACGATTGAATGGATAAACAATTTTCAGATTTTATAACTAAACAATCTAATTGATTATTGGATGTTATAGATGGTCCTGATATTATTTAATCTCAACCTTGAACAGTATAGTTTAATCCCGCTTCTTTTATAGTGGATTTTTTCTGCCCAGGTCTATTACTTAGATACTTCAATTTTGCAAAACTCTTCTAGCCACTCCGCCATTCTGCCCTTAGCATAATCCTGCTCAAATTCGTACCAATGATTTTCGATGCCTAGTTCATAAATTTTGTCTTTAAAAGAACGAAAAGGCTTATTTCCGTTAAGTACATCGATTAAAAGAATCTTCATCGAATCTGGTTGTTTTTTAGCAAAGCTGACCATGACATCATACATTTCAGGCGTTGAAACGCTTGGAATCATCACTAAATCCGCAGTCAGCTCATCATCATCCCAATCAATTTCAGGCTCGCCAGTTAAAGCTTCCGGCGCATCCAAAAGAATTTCACGCGTTCGACAGTTTAACACATACGACATTTCATCAATATTTCCATTTAAAAATACATCCGCAAGTTCATCTAGTAGGTTCAATTTTCTCACCTCATATAAGTGCTACACGCACATTTCACATTTAATAATACAAAAAATGCCCGCAACCATCAATGGTGGCTACGAGCTGTTTACTATTTCATTGAACAAATTGAGAAAGTGCCATGATTTAGAGGGTTAGAATGCTTAAGTTTGGTCAAAAACCGCATAAAAAAGAACCGAAAAGATTGGTTGCACCAGGTCAGTTTTTCTGTGGGATTTTGTATATGTTAAAGAATAATCTAGGATAAAATTAAAGTAAAGCATCCTTACAAGAAAATTTCAGGAATTTTTTTGGCTTATCAGTTTTCAACTCAACTTTTTCATTTTCAAAAGTATACAATATATTCTCTTCTAAATCTAAAAAAGACTTAAAAACACCTTTTTCTTCCAACTCTTGATATATACCGTCAACTACAAGAGTCTTAAAACTGGATAGCGGGGACGCTATACAAATATCATTATCCAAACAATTATAGACTCTTCTGTTTAAAGGAATATGTTTTATATCAAGATCGTTTCCTTCAGGATAAACTGTTAAATTATCTTCAGGTGTTGCAAAAACTAGAAAATATACACTAGAATCCGACATATTCTTATATCCATGTATGAGATTGGTCCATCCAACAGCCAAATTCCCTTTATCTAAATTAACAGTTGAATGTGTATCGATATAATATGTTAGTTCACCTTTTAATACATATGCACAATCCTCACCATACGGATGAAAATGTGGTGGGATCTCATTACTTTCCTTCAATAAACTAAATTCAATAATTCTTATATTTTTATTCTTACTTTCAACTAACTTATTTATTTTATGCTTATTATCACTGTAAAGACTATAAACTTTCACACCATATCCCCCATTCATACATTATATTTATGCTTTATACTAGCAATTAAAAGCATAGTTCGCGTGTAGACTATACTTAAACTCTTAAAATGAAAGAGTAAAGAGTAATATATCCATATAATATCTTTATTAGCTCATAGAAATGACAGGTTGAAAGCATCGTGAAAATAGACTTTTAGTTTATGTTGTACGTGTTCTTATTTTTAATTAATATAATTACTCAGCTTTTGTAAAAAAATAAGTACTATTCGGCTTCATTGATCTCAATCTTTGGTATAGTGAGATTGACAAAAATATTGCTACCATATAAAAGCATGTTTCCTATATGATAGACCAATTAGCCAAATACAATCAACTCCAAAAGAATAGGACTCCTCTAGACTGACCTTTAAATAAATAAAAATCATGATAAATGGGAAAAAATGCCCGCAACCATCAATTGTGGCTACGAGCTTCAATCTTAAGTTCAGATGCAAACTACATAAAAAAGAACCGAAAAGATTCGATTCGGCATTTATTCATACATTCCTATACTGAGTTCCCTACAAAATGCTTCTATAGTGTCACGCTCTTCTTTTGGCAATGCTTCGTACTCAACCAGATATTGTGCTGAAAGATCTTCTAGCTCCTTATAACTGACTTCTCTTGTCAGGACGATTCCATTGATCTCATTAGCCAACTGGTTTGCAGTCGCAATATCCGTAAACGCAAAGGCCTGTTCTTCATCATCCGTAAATGTAAGATGGTCAATTTCCCCCTGGTAATAGCGATCATCTATTTGCACTACGTAATATCTAATTGAATCCATTTTCCACCTCCTCTATTCATGATTTAAAGTATTTCCTTTTCAAAGCAGTCCGAGATTTCTAAAGTAGCATTCGTAAAAACCTTTCAAAATTCACGCCTGCTTCGCGTGGAATTTGCTCCTTTGAAGTAGCTTCAATTGAAGCGGCTAAAAACGCCTCGGCAAGCTTCATCGACTCAACTAAATCCTGCCCACGCATCATGCCACCCATAATAACTGATGCAAACAAATCACCCGTACCTGAATAGCTCTCGCCGTTATAATCGCGGACGCTATAAAATGAACGATCTGCATCGACATACATATTGCCTACATAACGCTTGTTCGCATCAGCTGGCGGCGGATTCAAACCGGTAATAATGACGTTCGCACCTGTTGCCTGCTGTAGCTGATGGCCCGCTTCCTCTAGCGCCTGAAAATAATCTGAATCGACCTGATAGCTCTCTAGTTTCTCATACGACAAACCTGTAAGCAAGCAGCATTCTGTAATATTTGGCGTAATAATATCCGCACACTTCACTAGCTCCTTCATACGATCAAGCAACTCGCCTGTATACAGTTTATATACTTCACCTAAATCGCCCATCACCGGATCGACAAGCAGCGTCGTTTCACTCGAGTGAAACACGTTTAAAAACCGAAATATATTATCGATTTGCTCTTTTCCTGTCACAAAACCCGTATGAATACCATCAAAGGTAGTATCAAGCTTGCTCCACTCATCCACAAAGTAATCCATTTTTGACGTTAAATCCTCACAATAAAAGCTCGGATATCCTGTTTGCGCCGTTAAAATCGCAGTTGGCAATGGCACCGCCTGAACCCCCATCACTGACAGCACAGGAATCGCAGCCGTTAACGAGCACTTCCCAAAGGATGACATATCCTGAATTACAGCAACTTTCTTCATCATACTCTCCACCTAACTAATCCTGCTTAGACTCTCTTCATCCTATCACAATTAAAAAGATGCGAAAATGCACTCCGCTTAAATTCAAAAAATGAAAAATCACAGAAAAACAATCTGACCTTTAATAATTTTATCAAATTGACACTTTTACCATAGTCAGTCCTTTGTTAAAGTTAAAATTATCAAAAATTTCATCTTAGTGAGGAAGATACAGATGCAAAATATACAAGGTCAAACTTATACAAGATCACGCACGAAAACATTTGATTTAGTGATAACATCCATTCTAGCAGCACTTGTTTTCGTTGCAACATCGTTCATCAATTTTAAGCTACCATTCGGGCAAGGTGGGCTTATTCACTTAGGGACAACCATGCTTTTCATCTCAGCGATTTTATTTGGTCCTAAAAAGGGGGCACTTGCCGGAGCAATCGGGATGGGTTTATTCGATATCACAGGTGGTTGGTTAATTTGGGCGCCAACTACAATTATCTCCCGCGCATTACAAGGTGCCATCGTTGGGAAAATCGCTTGGTCTAAAGGTCATAAAGGCGACAACGTTGGCTTAAACATTTTAGCAGCTGTCGTTTCAATGCCTGTGATGATGGCAGTATACTATATCGGGCAAGCGATTATGTTCAAAAGCTGGATTGCACCTATGGCATCCATTCCAGGAGACGTCATCCAAAACGTTGTTGGTTTACTTCTCGCGATTCCAGTATGTATCGTGCTGAAAAAAACACCGTACTTCAAAAAGAATTTTTAATACTACAAAATTAACACGCCATTTTGCTGTTTCGCTACAGCATAGATGACGTGTTTTTATTATTTTCTAAAATACGCTTTATACCCTCGATATAGAAAACGACTATTCTTAGACTTTTCTTATAGATTGTCACTTTTTCCAAATGATCAAATGACAATAATATAAGCTTTTTTTCATACTATATGTTGGAGGTGAAAAAATGCCAAGAGCAAAATACCGAGATGCTGACGTTGACTTAATGGCAAGGATGATGAGAGCAGAAGCTGAAGGTGAAGGAAATCAAGGAATGTTATATGTTGGAAATGTCATTGTGAATCGTCTTGTAGCAAATTGTTTAGACTTTAAAGATTTAAGAACAGTAGAAGATGTCATTTATCAGGTACAAGGAGGAAATTATTCTTTTGAAGCTGTACAAAAAGGGAATATGTTTTACCAAAGGGCGAGATCTTCTGAAAAAAGATTAGCCAAACTGAATTTGGATTATTGGAGGCAACACCCAGCTAAATATGCACTTTGGTACTTCAATCCATATGCCCCATGTCCTCCAACATGGTACGGTCAACCTTTTGCTGGTCAATTTAAAAATCATTGCTTCTATGAACCAGCACCTGATACATGTGATGGTGTTTATACAGGATAGGAGCTATTTTGCATTTTGGTACTGCGAATACAACATCTTTAGTCGCAGGTACTTATAACCGATACTATTTATTCGATGTAACTCTGCCAAGCTAACAGTTATTTTTTTGTATGTATATATTTACATTGAACGTACTTAATTCAAAAAAGTCTTTATACTAAACCATTATTTGGATATAAAAATCCCCCTGTTCGTAAAAAAACAGGGGGATTATATTTTAAATTTCTTTTCTATTACGTCGGAATAACAAGTATGCTAAAGCTACTAAAATCAAACCAAGTACTTGGTATAAAGTTGTATCACTTTCCCCTGTTTGAGGTAAGCGTTCAGCTTGATTTGGCGTACTTTGATCCTTTTTGTCAACTTTTTGATTTTGAGCAACGTTGTTAGCTTGCTCTTTTGATGACATTTCTACTGCATTACTTACATTTTTTGAGTCATTTGTTTTTTCATTATGTTCCATCGATGTTTCTGTTTTCGCTTGAGTCTTTGGTTCTTCCACTACAGTACTCTCATTTTTTGAGTCTTTCGGTTTTTCACTCTGTTCCACCGATGTTTCTGATTTCTCTTGAGGCTTTGGTTCCTCTACTACTTTACCCTCATATTTGGGTTCATATGTTTTTTCACTCTCTACTGGCTTTTCTGGTTTTTCTTGAGGCTTTGGTTTTTCACTTGGTTCTACCGGTTTTTCTGGTGTTGTCGGTTTTTCACTTGGTCCCACCGGTTTTTCTGGTGTTGTCGGTTTTTCACTCGGTCCCACCGGTTTTTCTGGTGTTGTCGGTTTTTCATTTGGCCCCACCGGTTTTTCTGGTGTTGTCGGTTTTTCAGTTGGTTCAGCTTGATTAAATGCCTTTAACTGAATAACAGATTCTTTGTCTACCAAACTAACTTCGAATTCGATTGGTTTGGCATCAAGCTGATAACCTTTTGGTGCTTGTGTTTCCACAAACGAATATTTACCTGGACTTAAGTTATCTACTTTAATTTGACCGTCCTTATCTGTTACTAATTTTAATACAATTACTTCGCCCTTTTGGTTAATAAGTTTGAATTCTGCATTAGGTAATACTGGACCTTGCTCATCTTTAGCATGCTTTGTCAACACTACTGTTGTCTTGTTATAGGAATTTTCTACTGTTACTTGAACATCTTCTTTGCGATCGTTTTCAATTGTAAATTCCATTTTTTCATGTAAAGATTTATAGCCAAATAATGCTTTTGTTTCTACAAATGCATATTTACCTGGACGTAAGTTATCTACTTTAATTTGACCATCTTTATCAGTTACTAATTTTTCTGCAATGACTTTGCCTTCGTTGTCAATTAACGTAAATTCAACGCCTTCTAATTTGTCTTTCGTATCAGCATTTATTTTCGTTAAAACAATTGATCCTTTAAGAATTTTTGTATTTACAATATTATAACCTTCAACTTTAGACTCATAGCCCGCTACCGGTTGCTCTTTCACAGCATATTTGATTTCTTTACCATCTACTGTGTATTGGTCTAAGTTTTCGAAGCTATATTTCCATCCATTTTCAGCTGTTACTACTTTTGTAGCAATAACCTTATCGTCTTTTAGTAAATCTACTTTGATGTCTGTAGGACGATCTTGCTCACGATCATTGTTCCAAGTTTTCGTTCCTTCAATCGAAGTTTTTTTCAAACTGTTACCAATTGGTAATTCAACACCATTTGTAGCGCTAGCATCTATTGTAAATGGAATTTTCTTATTTGCGTCAAATGTTACATATTCAGGTGCTGATATTTCTTGTACATAGTACTCACCAGTTTTTAAGTTTGGTACTTCGACAATTCCTTTGGCATCGGTTGTATATAGATCACCAATTTGTTGACCATCTGATTTGAAAACTTTAAATTGAACACCTGGAATGACTTGTTCTTTATTGCCATCTATATGTTTCAGTATTCTTAATGTACCTTTTTCTGGTAAAATTCCCTCAGCCCAACCATTAGCTGAAATGTTTTTTACTTGTTCTACATTTTTCTCATGTACTTCATCTTGGTTGTTAACTTTGTATGTCAAATCATATTCATTCTTCAGATATTTTTCATTTACCCCTTCAGCTGTAATCGTCGTATTATAACTTACAGTGAACGATGATAAGCTTGCAAATTCTTTTTTAATCACTACATCGAATGTATTATCACTCGTAAACTTCACATATCCATACCCATTGCTTTCAAACGCTTCAGGTGTGAATTGATGTTTACCTAATTGGCCACTTGTTTGGATATTGAAACTATCTTTCTTTATTTGTTGACCGCCTTTTGAATAATCGTGTAAAACGATATCACTATCAAGTTGTTCTAGCTTTAAGTTGAAGTTTAGGAACCAGCGAACTTCATCAGCTTTTTCAGGAATAATATCTCCTGATTTATAGAAGAAAACTCCTGGCGTAGAGCTACCATTTGGATGAGTAATTATTACAGCTTGCTCAGTTAAATCTGTTCCAAAGTTCGTATGAACCGTTTTTGTAATTCCTGCTTCAACATTCGTTCCTAAAATAGAGAAATTAAAGAAGCCTGTAATTTTTTCACGTTCCTCTACTTTGCTATTGAACGTACATACAACTTGTCCATTAGTCACATCACACGAACCGTAATCTTCTAGTTTAATAGTCGTATTGAAGCCTTTTAATTCATGTGGCAATGTCATCGTAATTGTATCGCCCGTATTTAATTTGACGTCAGGCTTTTCACTAAATGTTACATGGACACCTGTTTGTTCACCGTATGATAAATCTGTTTTTGCAATTTTCACACTATCAAGGAAGCCTGTATGGCTTAGTTCTCGTGCTTTTCCTACTGGAGGTGTATTTGTTTGAGTTTGTTCGGGTTTTACTGCGTTACTATCCTCTCCGACAGTTTTAGATTCTTCTGCAAGAGTACTTGACTTGTCTGTAGGAGCATTGGGGCTGTCTGTTTGAGTGCTTGAGTTATCTATAGGAGCACTTGGACTGTCTGTTTGAGTGCTTGAGTTGTCTATAGGAGCACTTGGATTTTCTGTTAGAGTACTTGGGTTGTCTTTAGGGGCACTTGGATTTTCTAATTGTTGAGGCGAATCAACGCTGTTATTTTTTTCTGCTGCCCCTTCACTTACACCAGCGCTTTCAATGGCATTCGCTCCGTTTTCTTTTACTGCTGGTTCTTCTTTTGTTTCAGTTGTTCCAGGTACTCCAATACTAGCATCCGCTTCACTTGCAAACACTGAGATTGGTGATAGTACTGTTTGTAATACGATCAGTAATAAGATTACTACTACGTTTAATTTTTTCATATTTTTCTCCTTTCTAAATCCTGAGAGATACTTATCGGTGTTTGCTGACAACGTTCATACATTCATAATGTCGGAAAGGTTGTCACAAACAATAAGTTGGTACCTCTATCCTTCAATTCACTTCTTGTCATAAATGAATCACATTCCAATAAATTCTTTTAGGGTATAGGTACAAAATTGCATCTATAGGCCCTACTTTCACCTCTCCTCGAATAATGAATCTTACTTTATAATCATTACAAAGTAAGCCGCTGAACAAATACTAAATGATTCCAGACTTTTTGTCTACATAAATTTTAAAAAGTTCACCATTTTTTTCATTTATCCTTAAATAACAATAAAAACAGTAAAAATTTACTCGCAACGAGTATTTTTTTACTGTTTTTAATTATCAAAATGTTAGAATTCCACTTTCTCTACTAATTATTTTATTAGAATAATTATTGTTATTATATTAAAAAATTTTAAAATGAAACATGGTGTCCCCGTTGATGTTCATAACAAGTCTTATCCTACTAATGAGCAAGATAGATGAAAATCTATTATCTACTATTTGCTTAAGTATAGCTGTAGTCGGTTATGGCGTATGATCTTTATTGAATATAAAAAGGAAATAAAATACAATCGGATAAAATAGACTTATTATTACACCCACATAGCTTAAATCGAAACCTTGAACAGTATAGTTTGATTCCGCTTCTTTTATAGTGGATTTTTGTTCTACCCAGCTATACATTATGTTCTATGGAATTTTGTAATTGTCCCTTTCTTCCGTTATATAATAAATGCCCCGTCTTTCTTATGTAGAAATCAACTGCTGAAACTACTCGACTTAAACCAATTATTTTTTGTGAGTGTCCAATGAAAAAAATGGCGTGCTAATCTGATACCAGTCTACACGCCATTATGAAAGTTATTTGTTTATAAACATTTTTGATATTGCTTATTATACTAGCATGTAATACTGCTATAGCTTCTTCCACTTCGCATTACGCCCTAATCCTTCAGGCGCAATGATTTTCTGTTCTTTCAATTCATTTAATACACGATTAATTGTTGCTTCACTCACATCTGGACAAGCATTACGGATATCTGCTTTTGTGAAATAGCCTAATTTCTTTTCAATAAATGCATGAATACGTTGACTCTTACTTCCCTTTTGTGACTCAATCATTCCAACACGACTTTCTAAATCCTTATATGCTGCTACACATGTGCCTAAAAAATAATTCACCCATGGGAAAATATCATTTATATTTTCATGCCAGCCAATGGAGGATTTTCTTAATGTCTCACAATACTCTTCTTTTGAGTCCTCAATAATTTTCTCAAGACTGATATAGCGGCCTACTTCAAATCCAAATTGATATAACAACAATAGCGTTAACAACCGTGCCATGCGGTCATTCCCATCATTAAATGGATGCACGGATAAAAAGTCTAAAATAAATACACTAATTAAAATAAGTGGCTCTACATCTGACTTCGAAATTCTTTCACGCAATTCTTCACATAATTGTTTCATAGCAATCGGCGTTTCAAATGCCGATACTGGCTCAAATCGAATCCGTTTTGTTCCATCCGAAAACGTCTCACTAATGACATTATCAACATTTTTCCATCGTCCACCTTCAATACCGATGTATTTATACATTTCTTTATGCAACTGCAAAATCACATTTTCTCTCACTGGAATTGCGTCAAATGAAGAATGAATTAATTGCAAAACATCTCGATAACCAACAATTTCCCCTTCAGAACGATCTTGAAGATTTATATCATTTGCCATGATACTTTTTAAGCGCTGATCTGTAATAACAATTCCTTCAATTGCATTAGATGCCTTTGTCGACTGAATAATAGCCACATCTTTTAATGTATGTAAAATTTGTGGAGCTTGTTGCTTATATAGCTCCCGTTTCCCTTTATATTCATTAATTTTCGCAATTAAGTTTACCGTCTCCATCGGCATCATCAATTGCTTTAGCTGTCCATAATTATATATTCTCATCATTTACCTCACTTTCGATTATATTCATTACGCAATTTAATATAGTCATTTTAAACAATAATGATTATGTTTATTTAATATGATCTAGTTTTCGAATATATTCATAATAAAATAAACATACTCATTTAACAATTAAATGAATATGTTTATTTATTAATTGACCACTCAAATATTCACTGTCTCCTCCGAATGCTCATCATGATCTTGGAATTTTCCATGGTAGGATAATTTATAAAAACCACACATTTAACTGTGCAAATAAAGTCACAGAAATGTGTGGTCTCGTTATTCACTCTTCTTCAAATAAATCTACTGGCATGTTTTCCATAAATTCTCTCACTTCTTGAATACCAGGAAGTTCACTTTCTACAAGTTCTATCCCGATAATTTTTGCTAGTGGTTGAAGCATCGGCTTTAACTCTTTAGAGACAAATATTTTATTTGGTCTGATCTCAAAGCTTTTTAAGTATGCCCATAAAATACTTTGTGCAATTGGTGGCGTTTTAGGCATAGGGAACAGTTCGTGTTCAATTACCATATTGCTTCCTCGTTCAACAAGCATACCAATAATCGGATAAACAGTGCGGTTCGTTAGTTCCGATTCTACGCCAAAAGGCATGTAAAATACATCATACTCTAGTTGTACTGCGCTTTTAGGCTTTTTCTTATATTGTGCTTTTTCAAACATTGAAATTTCCTCGTAGCACTCATATGTTGGCTTTGGTGTCTGAATTTGCAAAGTATAGATTTCTTGTAAGTCACCATCCATTTGCACTTTAAACACTGGATATTGATGTGCAGCTACCTCGGGATATTCCCAGCCAACCTTGCGAGCTTCTATAATATTAATCATCGTACCTAAAGCATTAATTAAAAACTCTACCTCTAGAGGGTTTGGTATTTCAGGATGCGTTCCCTCCTGATAGCTACGGAATTGAATCCAGTTCTTCTTCCCTCTATACGACAGCCCACAATCTTTAATTAACTGATAATCTTCTGGATTTAACTCTTCTCTATCAACAAAATTCACAGTTAAAGCATTTAAGCTATAGGAAATATCGCTCGATAAATCTTTCTCATAAAGAATTTTCGCTAAGCTATCATAGCCATTTTCCATGTCAAAAATCATTAATCCAAAATCTTGACCACCAGCACCCATAACAGAAACAAGTGCTTTGTATTCAATTTCTTCGCAGTCAATCACAACGATTTCATCATCTCTTAAATATTGCCATGGCTTTAATTTTTTAAGCTCATTCGCAAGCTCCAATAAAGAAAGATAATCTGGCTCTATGCTTCCTAGATAATCTAAAAAACTTTCTATATCTGCATTCTCCCGTATCCGTTCATTAATTTCTTCCACATTAATCTTATTTACTTTACCTGTATGAATATTGCCTGCTCCAGCAATACATGTAGGTGTTTCAGAGTCCATCGGTAAATCCGCAGAGCTCTCTAATCGAATGGTAAGTATTTCATCGGTTTCAATAACTTCTGCAATGGCTTCATCACCAGGTTTTCGAAGCCAATCAGCTACCAATTCATCCTCTGTATCCAAATCCGTGTCATTTTCAGTTAAAAACTGAATCTTTTCTTTAGATACTTGTCCATCTTTTTTAACAATTTCAAAATCAGAATAGCCCAACATATCAAAATCAAAGCTTAGTAGTAAAAGCTCATCTAGCAAAGCAAAACTACTTTTCTCTGGCAACAAAAACTTTCGATAAATTTTCGGCTTTTTCTTACTTTCTATATGCAACTGTATCATCATTGCTTACCCTCCATCTTCTAATTGTTAAAGCAATACTTATGAAGCTACGGCCTACTCTGCTTTCACACAATCAATCGCAACACTAGTGCAATTACCCCTTGCTCCATCTCTTCATTGAATATTTCTACAATGTATCTATCTTCAAAGTGAACCACTCTTTATTCACTTTACTAACAACCTCTCCATTCTGCAACAATTCAAATACCATTCCTTACCGAATTGTTACACATCTTAATATCCTACCGCATTAATTTGTACAAAACACCTCAAGTATTGTTCTAGCAAAGCTCCGTAGTGTAATTAAGAAAATTGCACATTTTTCGGAAGTAAAGGATAATTTCTGACTTTATCAATTTTTGTTCAATTAGAGGGAAAACTTGATTTTGAAACTTTTAAAGCAAATGGTATGGTACTGACATAACCAGAAAAAAGGAGAATGATTGTGAAAACAATCGTAGAACGAAGTATGTATATTCAACGCTTAGACACGTGAGAGGATTCGATATCATAAACAAATAGTAATGGCAGTAATAGCGAGTATCTATTTTAAAAAAAGATACCTAGTAAATTTAACAAGAGAAGTAAATGATATAGCAAATATTGTTTTACTCCTGTTAGAAGGATGATTAAACAATTCAGAATAAATCGGAAGGCAGTGAGGTTGAGATGAAAAAATCACATAAAATTGTTGTTGCTTTTCTATTTAGTATTATTGTCTTTACTTTAATTACATTTTTAGAAACTATTGCTATTGTGTTATTTAAAGTAGAATCTTT
This sequence comes from Lysinibacillus sp. fls2-241-R2A-57, assembly GCF_030209535.1. Taxonomy (NCBI): domain Bacteria; kingdom Bacillati; phylum Bacillota; class Bacilli; order Caryophanales; family Bacillaceae; genus Lysinibacillus; species Lysinibacillus sp. fls2-241-R2A-57. The sequence continues at coordinate 17,298 of NZ_JARVRU010000035.1, read as the reverse complement.
TAATTTTCAACCCACGATTTTTGGTCAAAATCTTGTTTATGTTCATATACAAGATAATATGTTTAAAGCAAATGTACCATGGACGGGTGTAATTATATTTGGTCTTTTAGGTAGTAGTATTCAACTTCTTATTAATAAATTTAGTAAGTCAGATAAACAGGTGTATTAATGAACCCTAATATCCAGTTTTCATTCGTAAAGCAAATGCTTCAGGAATTTATACGAATAGGGAGTGTTATCATATTGGATAAATTTAGAGCGAAATACGCAATCCCCTTGATGTTCATAACAAGTCTTATCCTACTAATTGTCAAACTAGGCGAAAATCTATTTTCTACTATTTGCTTAAGTATAGCTGTAATCGGGTTTGGTACATTATCTTTATTAGATATAAAAAGGAAGTAAAATACATCTGAACCTTGACCAGTATAGATTGATTCAGCTTCTTTAGAAAGACCAAATCTTTACTCCATTTTTCTCCTTCTGACCAAGCATTAGAACGATATAATAAATGCAAAGAAAAAACTCCCATTTATAAAACCACACATTTAACTCTGCTAAAGTCACAGAAATGTGTGGTCTGGTTAATCACTATTCTTCAAATAAATCCATGGTTTTTCATAAATTCTATTACTTCCTGAATACTAGGGAGTTCACTTTCTACAAGTTCCACCTCTACAATTTTTGCTAGTGGTTGAAGCATCGGTTTTAACTCTTCAGAGACAAATATTTTACTTGGTCTTACCTCTAAGCTTTTTAAGTATGTCCATAAAATGCTTTGTGCATTTTATGGTGTTTTAGGTATAGGGAAAGTTCGTTTTCAATAACCATATTGCTTCCTCGTTCGACAAGCATACCAACAATCGGATATACTGTGTGGTTCGTTAGTTCCGTTTCTACGCCAAATGGCATATAAAATACATCATATTCTAGTTGTAACGCGCTTTTAGGCTTTTTCTTATATTGTGCTTTTTCAAACATTGAAATTTCCACGTAGCACTCATACGTTGGCTTGGGTATCTGAATTTGCAAAATATAGATTTCTTGTAATTCACCATCCATTTGCACTTTAAACACTGGATATTGATGTGCGGCTAGCTGTGGATATTCCCAGCCATCCTTCCGAGCTTCTATAATATTAATCATCGTACTTACAACATCAATTAAAAGCTCTATCCCTAGATCGTTTGGTCTTTCAGGATCCGTTCCCTCCAAATAGCTGCGGAATTGAATCCAGTTCTTCTTTCCCCTATACGACAACCCACAATCTTTGATTAGCTGATAATCCGTTGAGTCTAACTCTTCTATATCAACAAAATTCACAGTTAGAGCATTTAAGCTATAGTAAAAATCGCTCGGTAAATCTTTCTCAAAAAGTATTTTCGCTAAACTATCATAGCCATGTTCCATGTCAAAAATCATTAATCCAAACTCTTCCCCACCAGCTCCCATAACAGAAACAAGTACTTTGTAATCTGAATCTGCAAAATCGATAACAACGACTTCATCATCCCTTAAATATTGCAATGGCTTTAATTTTTTTAGGTCATTAGCAAGCTCCAACAAAGAAAAATAATTTGGCTCTAGGCTTTCTAGTAAACTATCTACCTCTTCATCCTCCAGTAACCATTCATTAATTTCTTCTACATTAATCTTGTCTAATTTACCCGTATGAATATTGCCTATACCAGCAATACATACAGGAGTTTCAGAGTTCATCGGTAAATCCACACAGCTCTCTAATCGAATCGTAAATGATTCACTCGTATCAATTACATGTGCCATGGCTTCATCACCAGGTTTTTGAAGCCATTCAGCGACCAATTCCTCCTCTATATCAAAATCCGTGTCATTATCAGGTAAAAAATATTTTTTTTCTTTAGATACTCGTCCATCTTTTTTTACAATTTCAAAATCAGTATATTCTGAATCACCCAAATAAAAACTTATTCACTTTACTAACAACCTATCTGTTCTGCAATACTTCAAAATCCATTCCTTATCAATCGTCACAAACCGCAATACTTCCCTGTTTTATTTGTGCAAAACATCCTGAGTGTTGTCTAGCACAGCGCTATATTGTAATTAAGAAAATTCACATTTTAGAAGTAAATTATATTTTACTTACTTTTATCAATTTTTGTTCAATTGATAACAAAAGTTGATTTTGAAACTTTTATAGACTGGTGGCATAAGGTTCTCCATAAGACTTTATGAGTACTTTTATACCTCTATTTAAATTCAGAAGTCTAGTTTTTACTAGACTTCTTTTCTTTCTTATAAGGGTCATCTGTGATATCAAACCATAATTATAGTCCGTTTTTTCTGATTTTTATCAATTTTTGTTCAATTTATAGCGAAACTTGATTTTGAAACTTTTATTGCTAATGGTAGGGTACTAACATAACCCAAAAAAGGAGGGAGCATAATTATGAAAACCTGAAGATTTTGATTAAATCGATGTTAATAACAATGCAAGTATTTTTAACGTTTTCTCCTGCATCAGCTAACACTTTTGAAGACGAATCAGGTATTATTCGGCTCTTTTGCCTCTTTTAATACTCGTTCCCATTCAAGTCCCAAATCTTTATTTAATAATTCAAAATCTATTCCTTTAGAGAGATAAATAGCTCTTGCTTCTTTAAATGCTGCAAAACCAAATCTAGTCCACGCAACCATATTTAAACGAGTTGCAAATAATAATGCCTCTCCACCTGAACGAATCGCTGCATCTCCTGCATCTACTAAACATAATGCACCATGACCCACTACTAACATTCTTCGTAATTCAGGCCTATTCCCAAAAGGTAGAGAATCTTTGAAGCTATTTTTATGATAAAACAGACTTTTTATAGACCACATTAACTTTATAAGTAATTCATTTATTACTACTGGAATTGCCATCGTTGCACCAAATCGTGCATCATATCCTGCCTCAAAAACTTTAGTTGAGAACTCAGCAATTGTCTTATTATCACCGTTTACTTTTATCGACCCAAAATCACAAAGTTGGAAAAGGTTGTAGAAAGGAATAGGGATACCTGCCCCTCTCCGCCCGTCATCATGACCTCTTGTGCCACTCGAACCTGCAATATCAGACATTAAATGCCCTAACCAGTTTGCAAAGCCTGCGAAAATTTTTGAGATAAAGGTGTTACCTTGTAATTGGAATTTATTTGTCCCTTCTACTGGTTCAACACTAATAATTTTCCCATCTGAAATAAAACTAGATTCTCCTGTAAATTGATCTAAAATAGAGAAAAATAATCCGATTATATCTGGAGAATGTCCCAGTGATTTCAAATGATGATTACTAGGATTCATGTTTAACGTTTCTCCACCTAAATCCAAATCACTGGCATACCTTGCATCATAATTTACTTTAAAACGCCTTTCTAAATATCCTATAGCAGATGCTATTCCGCTTGGCTCAGTTCTAACATTTGCACCATTTGCCTTATCAAATCTAAAGACTGTTTTTGCAAATTTTGTTACTACATTATCAACTTGTCCATCTGTCCATTTACCAAGAACACTTGAACCAGGTACCCCAACTAAAAAAGCATCTATTAAACCCGTTACAATCCCACAAAATGATGCAATCATATAATCATATTTATCACACTTTGCTGTCTTAAACTTATAATCGTCCTTAATACGATTTAAAATATCTAACTGATGTTGTTGAGTTAAAAGGTTTTTCATTGGATCGTTAGCTAGGCTCAGTTGATGATCCTTAATATAACGATTTACACTCTCAAAATATTCATCCCACGTACTTCCGCCTATAGCATCTAATGAAAGAGTATTGAGTTTTGTAGCAGAAAACTCTAATTCCTTCTGATTTAAAAATTCTTGTTCAGGAATATCTATTTGTACTGTATCTAAACCATTTGTACTTTCTAACTCATTTAGAAGTGCCCTTAATTCAGCCATTCCTGTCTCTGCATTTTGAATTAAAGAATCTTGACGATTAGATTCTTGATGTAATTCATCAACAACTTTCTTCATAGAACTTGATTGCATTTCCATTTCATTTAGTTGAAGTCTTTGAACTTGAAGGCTTTTTTCAATTTCTTTCAACTTCCACACCTACTTTACCACTAATTCTAAACATGAAGATTTGGATTTAATTTTAGTTAAAGCTTCATTGTAAAGCTGCATTTCTGCTATGAGCTTAGCAATTTTTAATGCATTTTCTTCATAATCTTGTGAAAGTCTATTCAATTCCTCAGTAAAATAATTGATGTCCTCAATTAATGCGTTGATCGTAGCTTGATGTATTTTAATTACTTCTTGAATCATTTTTTCTCTCTTAGAACTTACTTTACGTTGCTTTCCACCAGTAAGATATTTAACACCTGTATAAACTCCCACTCCTCCAACAATAAGAACCCCGATTCCTGTAAGCATACTTGAAAAGCCTAATAGTCCACCAAAACCAAAAGCAGCTAAACCTGATGTAATACCTGCTGCACTTAACCCAACTACACTGCCACTAATATAAATAGCAGCAACAGGTACTCCAACCGCAGCACCGCCTGCAATTAAACTTTTTATATTTTTTTCAAATTCTTTTTCTGAAATCTGCCCATCAATTAATTTCTCATCATTAATAATTACAGATTCGATAAAATCAATTTTCTCTTTTAAATTCCCAGATAAGTTTAATAGACCGCCTGCGTAAATTAAATTTATATTATTACTAGCCTTTGACTTATCTCTTGAGCGCGTTAATCTTATAATATCTTTTAACAATGAATATTGAACATTATCAATATTACCGTAAGGAGCTGTAATAACTGTCGTCTGAAGCATTTCTTCAAAATCTGCATTATCAGATACAATAAACCTTTTAATCTCTTGTCTCATTTCTGGCTTAAAATTCAATTGTGTCATTAACCCTAAAATTTCGGAAAAGGGTGCAGATAAAAGATTCCCCATTACTTTTTTCTCATATGCAACTAACGTTTTCAAATAATTTATTTGAACTTTCACATCCATTTCTTCTAAAGCTAAAGTTCTATCTGTTGTACATTTAACAGATAAATCCTTTAACTTTTCATGTCTATTTTTCATTTCATTTAAAAAAACTTGTGTTTCAGGAAGTTTAAATGCCGTACCCGACAAATTAACGGTCTTACCTAAACAAGTAACTGTCAACTTTTTATTTGTTAATTCTACTCGCTCAATTTTTTCAAAAGGAATATGGATCGGATTCGCCCCAATCTCTTTACAATATAAACTAGAGGTAGTAACTATAAATCCGTCATCCCCTTTTCCGAATATTGTAGTGTCAACATAAACTCTAATCATGTTTTCAAAAACGCCTGGTGCTATAGAATTTAAAGCAACTTTAATTTTTTTCTCTGGAATATCACCTCTTAAATATACCTTTCCCTTACTATTAATTTGAGGTACCTCTTTCTTAATATATTCAACTAATTTAATTTCTTCTTCGTGCATCTCTAACACCCCTCAACAATAATAATATTACTTTTTTACAGTGGTTTTAAAACTTCTATATTTTCACTTCAATTCAGTAACCACATTAGACAAATTATAACAAATACAAAGGACAATTTATGTCCTTTTAGAATTTATTGGCTTAATTCCTTAAAACACCACCAATAAATTGGTTATGTTTATATAATTTTTAAATAGCTGTATTAATATACTCCTCTGTTAGGATAGATGTAGTAGAATACTTTAGTGTTATAGTTAAGTAAATAACATGAAGATATATGACACAACATGCTTTGATACCAAGATTAAAGACGAGCAGCAGAATCAAGACAAAGGTAAAAAGTGAGGTCAATTACTTTAATTGACATGACAAATAAAGCTACACTGTTTACATTCATGAGAAGGAGAAGTCCTTCTCTTTTTTTAAAAGCCTCTTTTTTTCGCAATAATTTACCACTTTATGAATTAATCCTCTTTTTTTACTTTGGTATCCTTAAAGTGGGCTTTTTTTTCTTAAAAAAGTTTTATGTAACTTTGAAATAATATTTGATTAAAACATGTTGCAAATATAGATGTTTTAATTTAAACTTTTATTATTGTGCAAAAAATAATATATTTTTTCTTCTTATCAAGAGAGATGGAGGGACTGGCCCTATGAGATCTCGGCAGCGGAACTTAGTGATTAAGTTACTGTGCCAAATCCAGCAAGCAATGGCTTGATAGATAAGAGGAGTGTTTTATAAATATAAGACCTCTTCTTGTTATTTCAAGAAGAGGTCTTTTTTTAGAAAAAAATGGACAAGGACGTATCCATTTTAATTTTTGGAGGTAGAACAATGAAGAAAGAGAATCCATGGGCACTGATCCCATTTGTTGTTTTTTTAATTTTATTTATTGGTTCAGGGGTTATTACAGGTGATTTTTATGCCTTTCCTGTCATTGTAGCCATTTCCATTTCGGGCGCTGTGGCTCTGGCGATGAATCGAAAAGAATCGTTTTCGCGAAAAGTTGATATTTTTTGCAAAGGCGCAGGAAATTTAAATGTCATGATGATGGTTGTTATTTTTCTCTTGGCTGGAGCCTTTTCATCAGTAGCAAAAGGCATGGGGGCAGTAGACTCCACTGTCAACTTTGCTTTATCGGTCATTCCGCAAAACCTGCTTGTCGTAGGCTTGTTCATCATTGCCTGCTTTATCTCCCTATCAATGGGTACATCAGTGGGAACGATTGTTGCACTGGCGCCAATTGGAGTTGGGATAAGCGAGCACATCGAGCTTTCCATGGCTTTAGTAATGGCAGCGATTGTTGGCGGTTCGATGTTTGGCGATAATTTATCCATTATTTCAGATACGACAATTACTGCCGTTCGTTCACAAGGCGCACAAATGAAGGATAAATTTAAGGTGAATTTTTGGATTGTGTTGCCGGCAGCGATTATAACGAGCATTATTTTAGGAGTTATCACAATGGGTGAAACGGCACAAGTAGAGCATTTAAGCTATAGTTGGATAAAAATTGTTCCCTATGTTCTGGTTATTATTTTAGCATTAGCTGGAATGAATGTTTTCCTTGTTCTGACATTTGGGATTGTTCTAGCCGGGGCTGTTGGCTTAGCAGATGGCAGCTATCATTTAATGAGCCTTATGCAAACGATTGGCGATGGAATGTCAGGCATGTATGAAATGGCATTTCTTGCGATATTAATAGCTGGAATGGTGGAGGTTATTAAGTTTAACGGAGGAATTGACTTCCTACTTCACCTTGCAACACGAAGAATTAAATCGAAAAAGGGTGCTGAATTTGGGATTGCCGGCCTTGTTGGCCTAACAAATTTATCTACGGCCAATAATACGATTGCTATTTTAATTGCTGGCCCACTTGCAAAAAACATTGCTGACCAATATGGGATTGAGCCGAGAAAGTCCGCAAGTATTTTAGATATTTTCTCCTGTACTATCCAAGGTCTTCTGCCATATGGAGCCCAATTCCTTGCAGCTGCAAGCGTAGCCGGAATATCGCCAGTGAGTATCCTGCAATACTCTTACTATCCAATCTTGATAGGGATTTGCGGGATTATCGCTATCCTTATTGGATACCCGAAACAGAAGAAAGCCTGAACTTTATCACTTTAATGTGATGGGTGTAGCTTTAGAAAATATTGATCTTACATTGCAATAATCCAATTGTTTTGAGAAAAGATTAATCAAAACGATTGGATTTTTTATTTGATGCTATTCTATTTTAAAAAAACAACACTAACGTCGCATAAATTTTAATTAAATTTTCTGTTTTCTACTTCTTTCGTTTTTAAAGAAAATGAAAGACACTAAAATAGAGAAGTAAACATTCATTTTTTTCTATAACCTTTAACTGGGGCAACGGACAGTTCAAAATCCTTAGGGTACCGTATTTCCTTCAATTTCCTGAAGCCAAATACGTGCAGGTGTTGCTTTTAAGTACCTACTAATTTGTAAGTACGTCCGTGAACTATTTGTGTGAAGCTGTGCTAGTACGTTTAAGCAGTAAACGATCATCGCAATGTACACCTGATTATACATAGCTTGCTCGCTTTGCCCGTAGAACTTTTAATGTTCAGATGCTGTTTCATCCATTTGAAAAACAGTTCGATTGCCCAGCGTGATTTATACAGTTCAGCATATCTCATCTGCGATTAAATCAAAGCGATTCGTTACCAGATGTAGCTCTTTACCGTTTGGATCCAGTACTTCGATAAGGCGAAATACATTTTCAGCGCGATTCTGCGTGTTGCCAATCAAAATCATTTCATCCGATACCATGCGGTCAAAGCGCTCATAATCTAAATAGCATTGGTCAAACATGTACATGCACTCCTTGTCATCAATAAGAATTTCAAGTTAACCACGATCATGTTCTTTCGCATTCGTCAGTACCGCTTTATCAGGGTACGAACAAGGTTGTTTAAGTTCAATGGCAGTGTGCTGGAATCAATGACTTTCAGTGGTGTTGTGGTTTTTCGGCTCTGCTCAAAATGCGTTTTCTCATGAATTTGATCGACTAAGTCTAGAAAAATTCGTTAAAAAAACTCAGTTGGCACTTGTTTTAATCGCCAACCTAACTGTGAAAGCTGATGGACTCTAAATACGTTGCTTTTTGTAAGTCATCTGATAACATCGTGTCACTAATGGTACGTAGACTTTCGTTTTCATTTAGCTGCGCAAACAGTAATAATTTCAAGAATGAAGCGATATGAAGCTTCTTTGTATAGTAATTTAATTTATAAAGGCTTTTTTAGGCATAGACAACATTACAGAAAATTCAGTTTCAAAAAATATGTTGAATTATTTTAATGCGACGCCTAGTGTTCGTATTAGAATGCATAAATGGAGTCCTCCAGTGTGATGATGGGTCAATTTGGCGTTGACACTCATGCATCATACAAGAGGACTTTTCTTTTTCAAGCCCCTGAAAATCCTTCTAACAGGAATGCTCCTTGCTTAAAAGTTTTATACCACAGGATTATTGGTGAATATTTCAATCATCATATCTTTATGTCCATTATTTTTTTTTATTAATATGTTGATTACCACTCCAATTTGACGTAGATCCCACGATCCATTTTTTGTATGAAATAAACTAATATAACTAAATCAACAATTTAACTAATGATTCCTCATTATACCAACTTATAACTTTATAAAAGTCCTTATACAAATTAAGTAAATATTGATCATCTGTATTAAAACTATCAGCAAATTCAGCCAAAATTGAAGCTAGATAACTAAAGATACTGGCATACAAATAGCTATCTACCTTTTCTTTTTTAGATTTTAATGATTTTATGGTTTCAAGAACAACATCGTTTTCTTTTTTTTCTATTCCGAACCAATTTGCACTATATTCACTATAGTTCGACAAATCAGAAACTATTCTTTTTTCTACGTACTTACAAAAATTTCTGTATGGAGTATCATCAAAATCGAGATATTTTTTCTTTCGCAAAAAGTCTTTAAATGTTGTAAAGATATGAACTAGATTTCTAATACTGCTAATTTTATCTCTATCTATCTTATAATTCGAACAGGGAATAATTTCTTCAATCTCTTCTTTGGTTAAGTTCATATCTTCAGTTTCTATTTTACTCCAAAATAATCCTTTTCTTTTTACTTCTTTCTTCTTAACAAAAATATTAGCGAGTAAATCCCTCACTATAAATTCATACGTTTCTGCAACACTGTAGAGTATGTTTTGGGAGTTTCTATAATATTCTTCATCTAAGTATTTCCAAACAATGTCCACCTTAATGTTTTCAGTATTAAAGTATGTCAGTTTACGATAACCTTCTATAAGAAATAGGGTATTGCCATCTTTATTTAGTAATTCAATACTATCCTCGTTAACCGTTTGGGAAAATTTATAATCTGCTTCATAAGAACCATTACTAAATATATGACTTTTCGTGTAAGAAATCATTAATTTCCAGATTTTTATATCAACTGTCATTAATTTGTATAACTTCAAATCTTTCTTAAAAGGTTCGAATCCCAAGCTACCTATTTGTTTTAAGTACTTAGTTATTCTTCGCAAATATCTTTCCGCGAAAGTATCGATTACTCTACATAAATCCTTAACTTCATCAGGGTATAAATAAATTCTACTGTTGCCTAAGTCCACAATAAATTGTCCGTCATTTTCCATAAATTCTTTTACATATTTTCGCATGCCATAATCAAGATTGGTATTCATTCCTTGATAAAATAAATTCAGAATTTGTTGATGGTTAAAAGTTAAGTCGTTTTCCGCTTTTTTTACATGTCGGACTATTTGGATCAAACATGATCCACCACTATGATATTCCTTATGGCTCCAGTAGAATCCAGTTAAATGAACATTCCTACATTTTATATTTATACATTCAATTCCGTCAGAAACAACTATATCATCTGAAAAATAATCAGCATTTGAAAAAGTATCCATATCTTTATTAACTTGTACAAAATAACCACTAAATAATTTTTCATCGAACCTTTTCATACAATTAAACATTTCTTCAGGAAATGAATTCTTTGTAAATATGTTTTTTTGAGGAACTTTGATAGTGATAGTTTGCTGATTATCAGCAATTATTTTCATTTTATCTTCAAGCTGTTCAATAGGATTTACCCAGTATATCTTTTCTGTGTCTATATCAACACAAAACAGAAAAGTTAAATTCCGTTGTTTCATCCAATATCTAACGGTCGAAGTTTTTACACTTACATTAAATTCATTTTTAAATGAATCATAACTTTCAGTTCCTTTACACTGAGCCAAAAAAGTTTCCCCAGTATATTCTCCCCTTTCTGAAATCATCGAACAAATAAAATCAATTCCCATATCAGTTTCAAATTTATTTACAGATCCATGAAATGTAAGCGCAGTTTTTAATATACTTTCTCCTGCATCTCCAATTTTTTGTGGATTACTTCTTCGTACTTCTTTCATTTTACCTCACCACGATTGTTTTTCTATTTAATAGTTTTCATTTTTTTATATTGATTACTTTAAACTGTGATTTGCATTCATTAAACAATAATTTTGCTCTATATCTAGCATTGTGAATTTAGGAAGTAGTAAAATTAAAAGCTTATATGTCAGCGTCTTTAGTTTTTTGACCGTTTCGTTACCTATCATAAAGGAATTTATTTGATAATATTTATTGGATTTTTTAGAAATGGAAATGATTTTTTAGGCAATTTTTATTAATATTAAACGACTTTACCAACTGACAATTTATCTATCGACTCATTAACAATTTTATCTATTTCTTCATCAGATAAAGCGTTATTTTCATTAGATCTCTGTGTATTTTTTATACCTTGTCTAAAGCTATTAATCGCACTTAAATCATTCTCTGTATAATCAATAAGATACTCTTTTAAGCTCCTACCTTCAGATTCATAATCCAAAATTTCTTTCTTATTCAATTGCCCCCTATTATTCGCTTTATTAATATATAACTGCGTTCGTTCTTGTTTATGGTGTTCTTGTCTTCTAATACTCACAATCTTTTCCCAATATTTCTCCGCATCATATAAATAATCACTCACTATAAATCTCTTAGGTACAAGAACAACTGGGAAATCTCTATTACCTGGTCCTTTAACGCTAGGTACACATTCTGTAAATTCTTCCCACTCATTACTCACATGATTCCAGAAATTTTTAGTTAATTTAAAATCTCTGTTAATATTGTATATCTCACATTGCTGAATCGTAAATTCTACAAGTTTCTTTTTTATTAAACTTGCAATCAAATCAGACATTTTATCGCACCCAAAGTTATCTATAAAAACATGTAAGTCTTCGATTCGACCAATTAAACCTTTGGAAATTAACTCATTAATATGAATATTATTGAAAATTTCATTTAGCTCTTCTTCACTATTTCCAGTACCTTGTGGGAATCCTTCTGTATATCCTAAATATATTTCATTCGATTCACCAGAATACACTAAATTGCCACGAGCTTCGTTAATTTTATTTGCGCAATATAAATCTAAGATAGTATTAAAAAAATCTAGGATAATTTGGTCGCATTCAACAGCTAAACTATCATTTTCAGCTTCTATACGAGTTGGATCAATAAATAATTTATTGTCCCAGTCAACTCTAATGTCTATAAATTCAAAGTCCTTCTGAGAATAACCATTTAAATTAAAATACTTAGAAAATTGCATCATTGTACCTCCGTATACTTATTTGATTATGCTTAAATCGTTTTGTAAGGAAATACTCTAAGTATTTGATTGATTTTATTTTAAAAGGAATTTAAAATAGTGCTGTAGTTAATCAATACTTAGAGTATCTTACTTAATTAATTGCCGTTAATTAAGCACGTATTCATTACAAGTGAAAGTATAATTGGTTGCCGCCATTGTACTTTCAATGCTTGTCATCTTGATGTTTCTTTAGTATTTTAGCAGCTTTACTTTTTTGCTTTTTTGTACTTTTCTTGCTACTTAAAGTTTTACCTGCTTTTCCAACTTTTCCGCCAGAATGTTTTACCATCTTTACGCTCACCTCTTTCCCTAATAAACTTACTACTTCTTTTTATCGTTTAAAAACAATAAACAAAATGTTATTATTGCAACAAAAAATACACCTATAATTGCTTTTAATGCATAAAAAGTAGTTGCTGCTGCAATACCCAAAACTAGAATTGTTAATATAACATGGATCCCTATATTATATTCAAAATAAGAGTATTTAAAGGATTCCCAAGTTACTTTTAACATTATTACTATTGCCGATATCTACAACGCTAGTCCAAGTATAGAAATAACCCAAAATATTAATAAATCTTTAGCATTAAGGCTAAACATAATCTCAATAGCTTTCTCTATATTTTCAGCATGCACATTCGTAAAATAATTGTTAGATTATTTATACTCATTTATTCACCACCTTTCAGTTTGCTAGCATCGTTTTCAATTTTAAAATTGATACCTAGATATTTTTTTAAGGAAGGTTCCCTTCCTTAAAAAATACTTTCATATATATATTGTCTACCACCTTCTAAAAGTGGTTCCTCTACTCTTTTAATCAACCTTTGTTTATAAAGAGTATTTAAATGTGTACTAATTAAATTTGGCTGTTTGTTGAGTAAATCAGCAATTTCTCTAGCAGTAGTTTTTTTAAATTGATATATACTTTCTAGAATTTTAATATGTGTCCCAGAAATATCACCTATAAAATTAGCCTTCCCGTCAGACAACCTTTCAACAATCGCTAGCTTTGTGCCAGATAAAGTAGTTTCGATATTATAAGTGTGCTCATGATCTTTATTATTTAAATTAATAAAGTATAAGTATTTATCTTTTTCATGTTCACATAAATATCGTATTATTTTACTGATTACTTCATCGACTCCAGAACTATTTATTGCTTGTACATCCTTAAAATCATAATAGAATACTGTATTCACTTCCGCTTTTGAAATTATGTTTATAATTTCTTCTTTGATTGGTGCCACTTTAATCCTACTAATAAGGTGCTTATTACTAATTAATTCCGGACAAAGTGATGTCGCAATAATACCCACCCCCTGGTTTCAATTTTTTTTTTGATAACGTTAACTATAAATTATTATATATTTTATTTTCTGTCAAGCTATCTCAATACAGAAATCATAATAAGTTCCTGGATAAAATGATGTTGTTTTGTAAATTTGAATATCCCTACAAAGAATATTATATATATTATTTCCTGTCTTAAGTAAAACACTACTGTTTTTAAAACTATCCGCAAAAGAATTTACTCGCATTGTATTAAGTCCTAAACCGCCAGCATCTTCCCTAGTAGTTTCATTCTTCATAAAAGCCTTTCTCAAGATTTCATGCTGATTATCCGTTGCAGTAGCTTTTACTTTAAATTTATTTATAATACCAATTCCATCGTCTGCGATACCAATTCGTATTTTACTAGATTTTTTATAAAGTTGAACAGTTACATACCCTTGCCCTTCGCTATGATGATAAATATTTGTGCCTAACTCTGTTGTAATATTTACTATATTATTTACAACTTTAGATGATAGATTATTCTCAGAAAAAATTTTTAAAATAGAGTCTGTCATACACTCTAAATCGTCATCGTCTGTCAGAGGTAATATCTCTAATAAAATGGAACTCGTATCATTTCTATTTCTTGACTTATATTCTTCTAAGCAACAATTACTAATAATATTCTTAGGTATGTACTCAAAAAAATTTAATCTTTCAAGATACGAAACAATTTCGCATTTATTTAAATCCAAATAAACATCCATATACTTATTTAAATTTTTAATCCCTAAGATCATACTTATCATTCCTAATGGCGTTATAAACACCAAATTTGAAGCATCAATTACTATAGTTTTATATTTCTTTTCAATTGCTGCATAAATCTGCTGATTAAAACTATCAATACTTGCAATTGAACTCACAATATTAGGTAATAATATCTTCAAACAATAGTCCTCCTACATATAAATTACTTATATCATAGCAATCTATCATTCTATACCTCAAATTAAAAGTAACAAAAGTATAAAATAGGCAATTTTGTAACAAGAATGATATTTTTTTATCAACCTAAAACCCTTATTGTATAAACTTTGAATATAAAAATTGTTATAGTCAAAGCAACTTTCATTCATTACGAAATTACGATTTGTAGCTTTTGCTTTTTCATATATCTTGTTTTCAATGTATTTAATATGAGCCTTATTTAAGTTTTCATCTTTACTAATGAATACAATTACTTCATTCCAAAAATCTTTTTCTCGTAGACGGTCCTGCAAGCGTTTAAATACTTCCTCTGCTTCACCTATGTATACAGCTTCTTTATCATCCTCATTACGGCCGAATAACATGTAGACACCTGTTGAATTCAAATTAGGACGTGAACCGTGGATATTGATGTACATAGAGAGATGGCTCAAAGCACCATTTATCAATTCGAAAGGTCACAAGATTGACCGGAGTAGTGGTACACCGCAAGGTGGTGTGATAAGTCCTGTACTTGCGAATCTATTCTTGCACTATGCATTTGATATGTGGATGGTACGGACAAATCCTCAATCACCGTTTGAGCGGTATGCAGACGATTCTTCTCGTTGCGCGATTCACGTTCTGCGTTTCAAGGCAACGGAAAGTCTTATGATTGGCTGTGTCTTCACTGTCATATAATGTGCCCTTCCATGTTTACTCCTTTCGTTCAGCCCTTCCCATTACTGGTAGTATGGCTTCTGCTGACTTCTGATGATTCAGCTATCTATCGCTAAATAGGTTCTGTTTCCAGGTATTCATCAGATCTCCCGGGGTAAGTCCGTCCACTTTCACCTCATCTATCCGCCACATTTATTGCACTAACTTCCGTGGATATTTTGGATTTTGATTTGTTTCGCAATCTCGTCCAGTCAGAACAACCTCGAATGTGATTCGTATACCTCGGACCAAGGTTTTGCCGCCTGCTTCCTTCAGATTCCACGTCACCATGGACACCCTTGCACTTGGCTAGTGGTTCGCATATCCCAACGCCCACAGTGAACTCTCATCACCTAGTTGCCGGACATGCCCGGCACACAAATAAAAAGCAGCAAGCGGTTAGCAAGCTGCTGATGTCATAATAAATCGAATATTTCTTCATAAGAATCTTCTATTAAATTTGATTTAAAACGTTTTTTCCAATAAATATTCGTTTGATATATTGTTTCATAATTAAAAGGTAAAACCTCCCCACTAATTATCCCTATAGCATCGATTTTTTCATCTTCAAATACACTTGTAAGTAATACTTGAATACTATTATCATATAGCATCTTTAATTGGTCTATTTCATCTGGAAAATCTAATTTATCATCTTCAAATTGATCTATAATTCCGTTTAGAGTAGTTTCAAACCTAACATCTAAATAATCGCTTTTTATAATAGAGTATTTATCACATCCACAGTACCTGACTAGTTTATACTCAGCATGTTCATACTTATCAACGTTAAATTTAATCACGATTAAATTCAATAGAAAATCATTGCATTGTTTGCAATATTCAACTTCCTGTAACTTACTTAGCTCTTCTTTTGGTGTATTCCATATATATTCGAACTCTCGATTTACTTTATTAGCACAAACCTTTTCTTCTATCACTACTAAATTTTCAAAGTTATTGGCAGCATTTTTACTCCAATTATATGAACCCGTTAACACTATTTGATTATCTATAATGCAAATCTTATTGTGCATTCTATTATTATATCTTGGCATCTTAATTTTTTTTACATTCGCTCCGTTATTAATTAAATTTTGAATCTTATCGTTGTGTTTAAAATTAATAAAGTCATCATTAATGATAATACTTAACCTAACACCTTTACTTAATAACTCTTGGAATATTCGATTATATAAATCAAAATTAATCCATGCAACCGCAACTTTCACTTCTTCTTTTGCTCTTTTTAGATTGTTTACAACTACACTATACAACTCATCAAAATATATCTCTGTCACTAGTTTCATCCCCTTCTACTTATCTCTTCTACGTTCCCATCACCTAAAAGTTTCTAATATACTCCAATTTATTTCTTCAGGTCAAGAGGAATAATTACAATTAAGTCATCACAATACCTTCTATACATGGCATTAGCAGACTTTTGCTTGCACCACTCGTATATTTCTTTATCAAAATCAATTAAATGCACATTAGAGAAAACTGCACTCATGCTTGATCCTTGTGGAATGCCATAAGAATCCGGTTTAGGGTTTAGTTCTAAATACTTCTTTTTAAATTCACTAAATTCACTTGAAGTCATGATTCGATTAATTTGATGTGTCTTGATTTTTTTATTTAATGTTCTTCCATATTTCTCTTCTAAAAACTTATCAATGTCTTCCCTTTTTACATAAGTAAATTGTGTAAGGTTCTTAAACACTTGATACCAATCTCGTTTTAAGGTTTCTACACCTAAAACCTTTCTAATATTCCGCTTCAATGTTTGATGTGAAATATTATCGAAATACTTTGTAAAATCACTCGAGATGACAACTGCATTTTCAAACTTAAATAGATGATCGAATACTTCAAATGCAAAATCGATATTATTTTTGCCGAGTTTATTATTTCGATATGCTATGACACTATCATCGATTTGGTTGTTAGATGCGTATGTCTCATAAGCTTCGTTTAATAAGTCACCATAATATTTATAAATGTATCTATCCATATGGGCTGCATAAAAGATTTTACGTACTTTAGGTTTCCCTCGCTCTTTTCTTTGTAAGCCCGAAATATAAAAAAGCGCACCTTTTCGGTACGCACAACGAATAGCCGT
>NZ_JARVRU010000044.1:0-33471 GCF_030209535.1 Lysinibacillus sp. fls2-241-R2A-57 | reverse complement strand
AGCTACTAAAAACTTTATTGATTACGTTTTGCTTGTTCAGTTTTCAAGGTTCATTTCGTTACCATTTCACAACGGCAACTCTTATATAATATCACACTTTAAACTAGATGTCAACAACTAATTTATTTAAATTTAATTGTTTTTCAGTAGTTGTCTTGGCGACTTGTATAATATTACACTCTTAAATTAAAAAGGTCAACACTTTTCCTAGAAAAAAATTATACTTTTTCATTTCATCGAAAAACTTCCTATTATAATAATGATTACAAAAAAATATAGTATTAGACTCTGCATTTCAAGCAAATTCAACTTGTCTTTCCTGTCTAAAATAGAATTTTATCATAACCTTACTATAAAAAATAATAGATTTTAATAAAAAATTTTTTCTGCAGCGCAATGAACAGCGACAAAAATCTTTATTGAGCTGTAGTTTTGAGATTTATCGAGAACTTTTGATTGTTTATCGACCAACTTTATCGATTTATCCCCAACTTTTTTAATTTATCCACCAACTTTCGAAAAATATCGACATCTACCTTCATGCAATACTATCTGATAATTTGCGTCGCTTATGACATAAGCATATTTTTTTACGCAAAATTAAAAAATTTAACAGCAAAGAAGCGCGAGAAATCAACGTTGCTAAATTGATTTCTCACGCTTTTTAGAATGGAAAGAAAAATGGAATTGCTAGCATCATAACGATAAACATAACCATCTGTAACGGTATTCCAATTTTCACAAAGTCCATAAATTTGTAGCCACCTGCTGTCATAACTAACGCATTGGTCGGTGAAGCAATAGGTGTAACAAAGGCCATACTTGCAGCTACTGCTACTGCAATCATAAAAGTCGTTGGACTAACTTCCATTGCAATCGCTGCATTCATAGCAATTGGTGCGAATAATACCGCAGTAGCTGTATTACTAATGAACTGACCAAAGACTGCAGTTAAAATGTAGACACCAATCAGTACCCCGTAAGGTCCATAGTCCCCCAGCGCATTGATAATACCATCAGATAAGATGGTCATCCCTCCCGTTTTCTCCAATGCCGTTGCCATAGGAAGCATAGCAGCTACAAGCACAATACTTTCAAAATTCATATGGCTATATGCATCTTCCATATTACGTAAACAGCCTGTTAATATCATCAGTACAGCACCAATCATAACGGAAATAACAGCAGGGAAAATTTCAAAAGCCATTAACACAATCATTATAAGCATAATGGCACCCGCAATACCTGCTTTACCTGTTGCTGCCGCCACACTCGCATGCTCCTTCGGCTGACCAACAACAACGACATCCTGCGTTTCCCTTGCAAGTATTAAAATTTCATCCCATGCGCCCTGCACTAAAATGGCATCCCCAAATTTCAATTTATGTGTCACCATATCTTGAAGTTTATAGCCACCTCTACGATTAATGCCTATTATATTAAGATTATATTTTTCTCGAAAGCCTAGAGAGCTGACCGTCTCATTAATAAAGCTAGAATTTGGCGTTAATAATACCTCGGCAATACCAAGATGCTTCGATACCAATTCATCAGCCTCTCCTTCAACTAGCTCTTGCATCTCTAAACTATAATCCGAAGTAAAACGACGAATATTCTCTTCCTCACCTTGGACATATAACTCATCTTTGGCATGTATCACACTTGTCGGACCCGCCATTTCCTGATATGTCATCGGTAAAAAATTAATACCTTCTTGTGATCGTCGGTGAATTTTCATCATACAAAGTGTATATTTGGCCGGAAGCTTTAATTCTGCTAATGTCATGTCAATAATCGCCGAATCCTCTGGCACAAACACTTTAAACAAACGATTGTTTAAATCATATTGCTTAATGATTTTCTTTGGAGATAGTTTATAGTCAGCTTTTGTTTGTGTACGGTTTTTTTCATTTGGCAACAGAATATTGCGCACGAGTACTAAATAGCTAATACCAACTATCATTCCAATAATACCAATGGGTGTCACTTCGAAAAACCCTAGCTTATTATAGCCATGATCAACCAATAACTGGCTCACAATTAAATTTGTTGGTGAAGCAATCAATGTCATAAGCCCAGAAAGACTCGCAACATAAGAAAGTGGTAACAAAAATTTTGACGGGCTTACCTTCATACTAATGGCAATACTAACGACTATTGGCATCATCAAAGCTACCGTACCTGTATTACTCATAAATGCACCGACAGAACCTACAATAATGAGTAATAACACAAATAATTTCAGCTCACTATTCCCTGACCATTTCAGTAATAATTGACCTGCCATCCCCGCAAGACCTGTACGTAAAATCCCTGCACCCACGACAAATAACCCAGCGATCATTAAAACTACAGAGTTTGAAAAACCAGCTAATGCCTCTGTGGGTGTTAAAATATCCGTAATGACAAATGCTAAAAGTGACACAATTGCAACGAGATCTGCTCGTACTTTATTGGTCACAAACGCAATAATTGTTGCTCCTAAAATTAAAAATGTTAATGTAAGTTGCACATCCAAGAATTCCTTTCTAACATTAATCATTATGCTTTACTGAAGATGATATACAAAAACAAACTTTTTGTACTTCCAACATCTTGCCTGTTTGCTATATCACTTATTTTTATTATATCTTACCAAGAACTACATATGAGAAAGTTCACCGTCTTTTCGAAATCAATTTCGCCTTAGCATGATTGCGTCCGGATTTTGAATTGTATCCGCACAATTCATTCCTTTCCCTTGGGCGCCAGATGAGCCGCTTCAATCAACTTATATAAATAACATACGTTGGTATCCCTACTTTTGATGATGGGGCAAATAAAATAAGTGCGGTATTATCCCGCACTCTACTATTATAAATCGTTCCTTACTTGGATTATTTTTGATAAAGATTATGCTCTTTAATATAGTCATAACAAGCGTTTGGCAATAAATATTTTGGTTCGCCATCCATTGCGAACTCTTCACGAATGTAGGTAGAGCTAATTTCCATCGCTAAGCCTTTGTCGATTAAATGAAATCTTCCATCATCGTTATTTCTTAAAATTGGGGAACGACTGATCGTTGATAACATATCGATTCCATGCCTCGCCATTACAATAAATTTATTCTCAGCTACTAACGCCTCTCCCCTTTTCCACAATCCCGCTCCAATATCAACTAATAAATCGGCCCCCATAATAAAATGTATTTCATCATCGGGGTGCTGTTCTCTAAAATATTTCATCGTGTCATATGTGTAAATATTCCAACCTTCTTGCTCCATTTCATATGAATCTGCGATAAAGCGCTCATCCTTAGCAATAGCCAGTTGTAGCATATTCCATCGATGAGCATCCTTTGTTTTTATCTCTTTGTCCTTACGTTTATTTGAGCATGGTAAAAAAATGACTTTATCTAATTTGCAACGGTGTGCTACTGTGCTTGCCGTCCAAAGATGAACATTTGTAATTGGATCAAATGATGAACCGTAAATACCTATTTTCGCCATTGTATATCCCTCCCTTTTGCTTCTACTATTAGCTTCTCTCTTGCCCCATCATCGTAACTTTTTCTTTAATTTCTTTAATGCTTTTCATTTTGTTATCCCAGCACGCTTGGCTTAAATCAACAGGATACTCTTCTGGGTTCATTGTTCGTTTGTACTCATTCCATAGTAGATGCAAATTTTCTTCTACATATGCTTGAATTTCCTGAAGTGTTGGTTCCTTGTAAAGAATAGAGCCACTCACCACAATGTCTTGATGTAATTCTCTTGCTGTAAAATTCGTAACAAATTTACTGATATAAGTATGAACAGGGTGAAACATTTTCAAGCGATCTTCCTCTTGTGGATTTTCATCGTCTAATGCAATATAATCCCCTTCAGCATGACCATTCCCTTTATTAATAATTCGGTAGATACGTTTGCGACCTGGCGTAGTTACTTTCTCAGGATTTCCAGAGATTTTAATGGTATCAACCATTTTCCCACTTTCATCTTCAATAGATACTAATTTGTACACTCCTCCAAGAGCCGCTTGATCGTAAGCTGTGATGAGCTTGGTTCCGATTCCCCAACTATCAATTTTTGCCCCTTGCGACTTCAAGTTCATAATGGTATATTCATCCAAATCATTAGATGCGATAATTTGTGCTTCAGTAAATCCAGCTTCATCTAGCATTTTTCTTGCTTTTTTTGAAAGATATGCCAAGTCTCCACTATCTAATCGAATTCCTATAAAATTAATTTTATCTCCAAACTCCTTTGCTACACGAATAGCATTAGGAACTCCTGAACGCAATGTATCATACGTATCTACTAAGAAAACACAATCTTTACGAGTACTCGCATACTTTGTAAATGCAGTATATTCATCGCGATAGGCCTGTATCATAGCATGTGCATGCGTACCTGATACTGGGATACCAAATAATTTTCCAGCTCTTACATTGCTAGTAGCTGAAAAACCTCCAATATAAGCAGCACGCGTTCCCCAAATGGCCGCATCAAATTCATGAGCACGACGAGTACCAAATTCCATCGCCACATCCTCTCCAATCACTTGTTTAATGCGCGAAGCCTTCGTTGCGATAAGAGTTTGATAATTAACGATATTTAAGATAGGCGTTTCAATTAATTGGGCTTCCGCTAATGGGGCCTCAATTCGTAAAATGGGTTCATTTGCAAATACCAATTCACCTTCCTTCATAGCAGATATAGTACCTGTAAATTTTAGATTTTGAAGGTATTTCAAAAATTCCTCTGAATATTTTCCTTCTTCACGTAAATATTGAATATCACTATTAGAAAAACCAAAGTTTTTAATAAACTCCATAATCTTTTTTAAGCCTGCGAATATCGCATATCCATTACCGAACGGAAGTTTTCGAAAGTACAGTTCAAAAACTGCAGTTCGATGTTGAATATCATCTTTCCAATAAGTTTCCACCATATTAATTTGATATAAGTCCGTGTGCAACATGAAGCTATCGTCTGCATATTTCATTTCCTATCCCCCCCGTTTATTGAAATTAAAGAATAGTAGCTCCGAGTGAATGCTCGAAATGTCCTAACGCCCACTCATGTCCAGCCTGATTAAAAGACGCCACTGCATTTTTATGAATAACAATGTTAAACCCTTTATTATAGGCATCTACCGCTGTATGAAGAACACAAATATCCGTACATACACCTATTAAATGCAGTTCAGTAATGCCTCTTTCACGTAATTTAATCTCTAAATCAGTTCCTGCAAAAGCAGAATATCTTGTTTTATCCAAGTAGTAGACATGATCTAGATCTTTATTTTCTTCATATAGTTCTTTTAAGGAACCATACAGTTCTCGGCCTCTTGTATCTCGGATATTGTGAGGAGGAAAAAGCTTTGTTTCTGGGTGATAGCTATCCCCTTTTTCATGAACATCAACGGCAAAGACTGTAAAATCACCGTTTGAAATAAATTCCTTTGTTAATTGTGTATTTGCATCTTCCAACATCTGCCCTGGTATACCGCAAGTTAAAGCTCCATCTGATGCTACAAAATCCTCAGTATAATCAATATTAATCAGTGCACGTTTTTCCATATTTTCATCACTCCACTTTTAATTTTAATTAGTAATCAAAGAATTACAAATTACTTTATATTAATTATGCCCCGGCATAATTGCATCTGGATTCGGCCTTGTTCTTGCACAAAGTCGAATCCGTAACATTAGCTGGAGGCTTTAATGATAAATTGACTCTACGATTTCAAAGTCATTATAGGTATATAATTGTGACGGTCTATATGAATTTCTTTTAGTTTTCTTTGGTTTTCCTTCTTCATCTAATACTTTTTCAATAAAAGGCAATTTAGGTGCTTTTGTGAAGAACACAGAATCATTGGAAATGCGCGGGTCATCCCCCACCGTCAACAAAACTCTTTGCAATTCAGATAAAGTAAATTCTTCTGGTAAAAAATTTTTTGCTACCGTTGTTTGAATCATATCTTTCTTAATAAAATCCAACGCATCTGTAATAATCTTTCGATGATCAAAAGCTAACTCGAGTTCGAACACTTCATTTAAATCAAACAGCTCTACCTCTGCCGCATCATCGTTCGCTTGACGTTGTTCGATATAAACTTCTGGAACAATAGCATAAAAGGCGTTTGAAATCAGCCAACCACGAGGATCGCGATCTGTTTCATCGTAGACACCAAAGTGTTTAACATGCAACCCCTCTACATTCGTTTCCTCTTTTAGCTCTCTTTTAGCAGCAATATATGCCGTTTCCTTTCGATTTGCATCTACAAAACCTCCTGGAAGCGCCCATTTTCCTCCTTCGATATTAGGGTTTCCTTCGTTATCTATATCAGCTCGTTTAATCAGCATGATTTTAAGCGTCATCATTGGCGGTGCTTTTTCTTCTACTTTTTCAGATGTTATTGTAAAAATCGCAATATCTGACGTATAGCCATCTGGTGTTAAATATTTAGAAGAATCATAATTCGCAAGAACTTCTTCTTGTGAACGATATTTTGTCATTGCATGTAACCCCTTTGATACTTTATTTTTTTGTAAGATTGATGATGAAGATGCCTATGAATATTCTCCCGGGGCGCGTGGGGATTTCCTTCGCTTCCACGGGTATTCTCCAGAAACGCGCGGTATTTCTTCGCTTCCGCGGGTATTCCCCCGAAACGCGCGGGTATTTACCTTGCTTCCGCGGGTATTCTTCCGAAACGCGCGGGTATTTACTTTGCTTCCGCGGGTATTCTCCCGAAACGCGGGTATTTACCTTGCTTCCGCGGGTATTCTCCCGGCGCGCGCGGTATTTCCTTGCTTCCGCGGGTATTCCCCCGAAACGCGCGGGTATTTCTTCGCTTCCGCGGGTATTCCCCCAAAACTCGCGGGTATTTACCTTGCTTCCGCGGGTATTCTCCCGGCGCGCGCGGTATTTCCTTGCTTCCGCGGGTATTCCCCCGAAACGCGCGGGTATTTCCTCCGCTTCCGCGGGTATTCTCCCAAAACGCAGGTATCTACTTCGCTTCCATGGCAACTTAGTAATTTATAATTCGCGAATTACTATTTATTAGTATGATAACTTTTCCATTTAATTATTTCAACCCCTTGAATAAAAAATTTTTGAGAAACAAAGCTAAATTAAAAAAGGTATAAATAAAGCATTCTCCGCCTTATTTATACCTTTTATGTTATTTAATTTACTAATTGATTTTTCAAGAGAATACCATCCTGTACGACAACTCGCCCATCTTTAATAACAGTATTCGTATGATTCATGCCATAGAAATATTGTAACTGCTTGTAATTGGCAACATCCAATATAATGACGTCAGCTTGTTTGCCAGCTTCAAGGGAGCCAATTTGATGCCCACGGTTAAGTGCATATGCTGCATTAATGGTTGTCGCTGTTAACACTTCTTCAAGCGTCATACCCATATGCATACAAGCTAGATTCATGATAAATGGCAGACTCATTGTTGGCGATGAGCCAGGGTTAAAGTCAGTTGAAATAGCAACCGGTACCCCTTCATCAATCATTAGGCGTCCTCTCGCAAATGGTGCACGTAAGAAGAATGCTGTTCCAGGTAGCAACACGGCAATCGTACCAGCTTCAGCCATTTTTTGAATACCTTCATCAGAAGCAACTAGTAAGTGCTCCGCCGAAATTGCCCCTACTTCTGAAGCAAGCTCCGCTCCCTTATAAGGTTCAATTTCATCTGCATGAATTTTCGGTGTTAACCCCAACGCTTTGCCAGCCTCTAAAATGCGTCGTGATTGCTCTGGCGTAAATACACCTTTTTCACAAAACACATCATTAAATTCTGCAAGCTTCAGCTCAGCTACTTTCGGCAGCATGTCATGAATGACTACATCCACAAATTCATCCTCGCGTCCCTTAAAGTCACGCGGCACCGCATGCGCCCCCATAAAGGTACTAACGACATCAATGTCATGTGAGGCTTGCAATTCCTTAACTACCTCAAGCTGTTTCTTTTCAGTTTCCCAATCCAAGCCATAGCCTGATTTTGCCTCAACCGTTGTGACACCATGCTTTAAAAACACATCTAAATGATTCATCGTTTTTTCATATAAATCACCAAAGCTAGTTTCTCGTGTTCGCTTTGTCGTGGCATGGATCCCACCACCCGCATTCATAATTTCCATATAGGTAGAGCCATTAAGGCGCATATTAAATTCCTGCTCACGAGTACCGCCATGCACTAAATGCGTATGACAATCGACGAGACCTGGCATAACAACCTTACCTGAAGCGTCAATAACCTCTGCTACCTTTACTAGTCCAGGGAAGTCCGCTTCTAACTGTGAAATGGGTCCAACTGCTACAATGCTATTTCCCTCCATTAAAACACTACCATTTTCCACTACTGCAATGTCACGCATTTGTTCCTTTGTACGCGGACCTTGTTCGGCACTTTTTAACGTAATCACTTCGTTGGCATTCTTGATTAAAATAGTCACTTAGCATCATCCTTTAGCATTGGTATATGCACACCTTTGTTTTTCGCCGTATTAATGGCAATTTCATAACCAGCATCTGCGTGACGTACGACACCCATTCCTGGATCCGAAATTAACACTCGTGCAATTTTCTCTGCGGCAAGCTCTGATCCATCCGCTACTAGCACTTGACCTGCATGCTGAGAGTAACCCATACCTACACCACCACCGTGATGAACACTTACCCAGCTTGCACCACTTGCTGTATTAACAAGTGCATTTAAAATTGGCCAATCTGATACTGCATCAGAACCATCCAGCATGCCCTCTGTTTCACGATTTGGTGATGCAACTGAGCCTGAGTCTAGATGATCTCGCCCAAAGACAATCGGTGCTGATAGCTCACCATTGGCAACCATTTCATTAACCTTTAATGCAAAACGATGACGATCACCATAGCCTAACCAGCAAATACGTGCCGGTAACCCCTGCCATTTAACCATTTCTTGCGCCATATCAATCCAATTCACAAGACCTTCATCCTCAGCGAACATTTCTTTTGCAAGTGCATCTGTTTTATAAATATCCTCAGGGTCACCTGAAAGTGCAGCCCAGCGGAATGGCCCTTTCCCTTCACAGAATAAAGGACGAATATACGCTGGAACAAAGCCAGGGAAGTCAAAGGCATTTGTTACACCCATCTCTTTAGCATAAGCGCGAATATTATTACCGTAATCAAATACTTCTGCGCCCGCTTGTTGGAATTCAAGCATTGTCCGAACATGCTCAGCCATTGTTTCTTTTGCTCTTTGCTCATATGTTTTTACATCTTTTTTACGCAGTTCAAGCGCTTCCTCAAATGTCATGCCATTCGGTACATAACCATTAATCGGATCATGCGCAGATGTTTGATCTGTTACAAAATCAGGAATTATACCTCGGTTCAGTAGTTCCCGATTCACGTCAGCACAGTTACCAACAAGACCAATTGATGCAGGCTCTTTTTTATCACGTAACTTATTGACTAATTCAATAGCTTCATCTACTGTCTCCACAATATAGTCACAGTAGCCCTCTTTTATTTTACGTTCAATTCGAGCACGCTCTACTTCGACTACTAAAATGACAGCGCCAGCCATTTTCCCAGCTAAAGGCTGTGCACCACTCATACCACCCATACCACCTGTAAGGATGAATTTGCCGCGTAAATCAGCTGTACCAAATACCTTTTTCCCTGCCTCTACAAACGATAAATACGTTCCTTGTAAAATCCCTTGTGCGCCAATATAAATCCAGCTACCAGCCGTCATTTGACCGTACATCATTAAATCGCGGTCCTCTAACTCATAAAAATGCTCCCAGTTCGCCCATGCAGGCACTAAATTTGAATTCGCAATTAATACACGTGGTGCATGTTCATGCGTACGGAATACAGCTACTGGTTTCCCTGATTGAATGAGAAGTGTCTCATCATTTCCTAATTCTTTTAATGACGCAATAATTTGCTCGTAGCTCTCCCAATTACGCGCCGCTTTACCTATGCCACCATAAACAATCAGCTCATCTGGATTTTCTGCTACTTCAGGATCTAGATTGTTCATTAACATACGCATTGCAGCTTCCTGTGTCCAACCTTTACAAGATAATTCATTTCCACGTGGTGCACGAATATTTGTTTTAACTACCATTAAAAACACGCTCCTTTAAAATAGTAAAAATGCTATTGGTGTTACGATGATTAAAGTTAATACGACACGTTCAAACCAAATGATTATTATTTGGCGTAATGTCAATGGAATTTCAGAAGATAAAATAAGTGGAATAACGGCTGAAAAGAATAAAATTGCCGATATTGATACGACTGCCACAATAAATTTCGTCACAAGTGTTGCTTGTGTGACAACAAGTGCTGGTAAAAATACTTCTGCTAGCGATAATGACAATGCCTTCGCTGTTAAAAATGGTTCTGGAACTTGTAATACGTATGTGAACGGTACAAAAATATACGCAATCCAATCAAAAATTGGTGTATATGTTGCAAGTACAAGCCCTAGTAGGCCAATTGATAGAATTGATGGAATAACACCCATCGCCATGATGAAGCCATCCTTTAGATTCGCCCATAAAATTTTAGATAAAGGTGGATTTTGCTCAACTGCCTCCATCGCCTGACGCCACGCTTCTTTAAAACGCCCCTTCTTAACAATTTTTTCTGGCATTGGCGTTGCGCCCTCGTAGTATTCATCCTTCATTGAACGAAGTGGGTACATTCGCGCTGTTAATGCCGTAACTACGAATGTTACTACAAGCGACACCCAGAAAAATGCATTCCAATGTTCCATCATATCCAGCGTACTTGCAACGACAACCATAAACGTTGCAGATACAGTCGAGAAGCCTGTTGCAATAATCGCAGCTTCCTTCGCTGTGTAGCGACCCTCCATATACACACGGTTCGTTAATAGTAAGCCAACCGAATAACTCCCGACAAATGAGGCTACTGCATCAACTGCTGAACGTCCCGATGTTTTAAAAACAGGCTTCATAAATGGCTGTGCTAAAACACCAATGTATTCAAGCAATCCATAGCTAACTAGAAGTGCCAAAAATAAAGAACCGATTGGAATTAATACCCCTACTGGCTTAACAAGCTTCTCCAGCAAATACGGACCAATACTTTCATCCGCTAACCACGCGGGTGCTATATTGAAAATTAACAATATCCCCGCAACCATACCGCCCACTTTAAAGATTGACATTACAATATTGACTGTCGACTTATTCCATTTCTTAGTAATAAATGGATGAATTGCTCCACCTACAAGCATTATGAGTACATATGCAGTTACAAGTAGTGGTGCTTCAGCTCGTATAAAGTTCACTATATGGTCGATTAAAATCGTACTTTTATTTTGCCATTCAAACGAGATGAAAAAGCTGAATATTCCGACTAAACTACATGCAATCATCTTCATAGCGGAGGAGACTCTAAATTGCGAGCCTTGCTCCAACTCTTGTTGTTGAAATTCCATCCCAAACCCCCTCGATGTTAATAGTAAGAGCTCTTTCCGATAGAAATTCCATTTAATCCCGACGAGCTGAAGGATTTGTTGGTTTTTCTATCGGAAGTTATCGCCTTAAGGCTTACATAAACTCATTTAATAGAACATCACTCGTTAATAAATACTCTGAAAGCGCTTCAATTTCATCGCCGATTGGTTGATCTGTTAACAATGGCGGGCAAAATTCACGCACTTTTTCTAAATACTTTCGCGTTGTTGGAGATAACTGGTCTTCTGCCTTATCTAAATGAATAGCCTGCGATGCACAAATCATCTCTATCGCAATGACACGAGCTGCATTGCGGACGATTTGACGCACTTGACGGGCAGATGTCGTACCCATACTTACATGATCTTCTTGGTTACCTGATGTCGGTATAGAATCCACACTTGAAGGATGTGCCAACACTTTGTTTTCAGATACGATAGAGGCTGCTGTATATTGAGCAATCATTAGTCCACATTCAATACCAGGATTGGTCGCTAAAAATGGCGGCAAACCTTCATTAAGATGCGGATTAACCATTCGTTCTGTACGTCGTTCTGAAATGTTGGCCCACTCACTTACACCGACTTTTAAAAAGTCCATCGCTAAAGCAATCGGCTGACCGTGGAAATGCCCTCCAGACAATACTTCTCCATTTTCTAAAACAATCGGATTATCTGTCGTTGCATTCATTTCAATTTGCACGCGGTCCTGAGCGTAGAAAAATGACTGCCAGGAAGCGCCATGCACTTGCGGAATACAACGCAATGAATAGGCATCCTGCATGCGGATCTCACCTTGTTTTGTCACACGTTTACTGCCATCAAGCCATTTACGAATTCGCCCGCCTACAAGCTCCAATTCCGGATGTGGTCTTACTGCCAAAAGCGCTGGGTCAAACGCCGATATAATCCCCTTCAGTGCCTCAAGTGTTAAACTTGCTGCCATATCTGCCGCTAGCCCAATCCGTTCTGCCTCGTTCACCGTCAAAACTCCGATACCTGTCATTGCTTGTGTACCATTCACAAGTGCTAGCCCTTCCTTGGCTTGGAGTCGGACTGGCGAAAGCCCTGCTTGCTGTAACGCTGTACCGCCTTTCATAATCTCTCCATTAAACTCCGCCTTACCTTCACCTACTAGCACTAAAGCCAAATGTGATAATGGCGCTAAATCTCCACTTGCTCCAACCGAACCTTGAGATGGTACAATCGGGTGTACTCCCTTATTTATAAAATCCAATAGCAGCTGCACTGTTTCTAGGCGAATACCTGAAAAGCCACGCGCTAAAGCATTGGCACGTAAAATCATCATTGCACGTACAACATCTGTCGGGAACGGTTCACCAACACCCGTTGCATCTGAGCGCAATAAATTCAACTGTAAAAGTTCAATATCTTCCTCTTCAATTTTGATATTACTTAGCTTTCCAAAGCCTGTATTCACACCATAAATCGTCTGCCCCTCAGCTAAACGTTTTTCAATTCGTTCTCTACTTAAACGTATACGCTCCACACTTTCTGCAGTTAGCGCAACCGTAGCATGACCTTTTACAATTTCCTCTATTTGCTGTCTTGTTAATGTATTGCCATCAAGCTCGATGATAGACTTCATATGACATCCCCCTATTCCTTATGGCTATGTAAAATGCTTTAACCCATTTTATCTTGGCGTAATTTTTGCTGACGCTTCGCTTTCGCTACAGAAAACATTTGCCGCTGACGCTTCGCTTTCGCGCAGAAGTGATTTGTAGCTGGCGCTTCGCTTTCGCTACAGAAAACATTTGCTGAATGAAGATAAGTAGCCATTACTCTATTTATATTGTACTAACTACCTTTTTCAGAAAATAGCGAATTTTAAAAGAGAAAACATGATTTATTTCAGATTTTTTGTTATTTTTAATAATATAATAGTATTTTTTTACGATACTAGATAATTTTAATGGAGGTTGGTTGACATGAGGTTGTTATTAATTGACCGAGATTCCACTGAGCTTTCGGGTATTCGTTGGTTTTTACATACGTATTTTCCCGGAGATTTAACGATTGAAATATGTACAACTATTAATGAGGCGCCTCAAAGTATCCGAGAGTTTGAGCCTGAGGTAATACTGCTGAATATAGACCTACTCTCGAATAACCCTTTAGCTGGACTTTATCATGTTTTACAAAAACATACAGGGACTATTTTAGCTATGACGACAGAACCCTTATTTAAAAATGCATTAAAAGCAATCGATTTACAGGTCGCTCATCTTTTTGTTAAGCCAATTGATTTAGAAGTATTAAAGCAAAAGCTCACTGCCATTTCTCTTCGGGCGCCAAAGATAGAGGCAGTTTATCAAGAAGCTACAGATGAATCCTTTTATTATCAACTATTTCTAGATAGTAAAACGAGTTCTCCAGAGACAACTATACATTTCACAATGATTGAGCCTGAGCATTCCGAAATGTTTAACAAGCTCTATAACTGGCTTCAGCAAACTCCTATTTATTATCATATGAAGATTTATCCTTTATCAGATAGAATCGTCTGCTTATTCCAAACAGATGATTTAAAAATCGTAGAGAAGGATGTTCGTACACTAATGAAGGAATGGCGACTGACAAACAATAGCTCTTTAAATATTGGGATTTATGATGGGGAACCTGCAACTGTGAAGAAAATGTATTCCTTAACGAAGCGTGCACTTCATCAAAGCTTTTATGAAGGCTTTGGGCATATTTTTTATGCGAGTAAACAGTTTGAGACACAGCCCCTTGATCCTTTGCTAACACCAGAGGAGCAACAATTACTGATAAGTAGTTTAGAGGACGGAAACATCGAAGCCGTCAAGGTATTTTTATATCGACTATCTAATGAAGGGATTTATTACGAGCAAGATGACTTACGCATTCATCTAACGAGCGTTTTGGCGCAAATTCGACGCTTTATGCTGAAGTATAAATTACATGAGAAAGCTGCAATTGAGCAAAAATATCGTCAGCTTTTTCATTTAATCATTGAGCATCCTATATTTTATACCATTCTAAATGGCATCATCTCTTTTACTCAAAGACTTATTGAATTAGCTCGTGAGGCACGAATGGAGAAACGGGCTGACTATGTAGAGTTAGCAATAGAAATTATTGATCAACAATTTCAGGATAGCGGGTTATCTTTACCTTTCGTTGCTCATAAGTTAGGGATTAGTCCCAATTATTTAAGTACGATTTTTTCGAAGAAGCGAGGGCTACCATTTAAACGCTACCTACAGCAAGTCCGAATTCATAATGCTACGAAAATGCTTGTAGAAACAGATTTTGCTATTAGTGAAATTGCCTATTTAAATGGCTTTGATGATCCGAATTATTTCATTAAAATTTTTAAACAGCAAATTGGTCTTACTCCTAATCGTTATCGTAAAACTTAAAAAGGCTCATTACTGTAACGTGAGGTTGATTTCCGTTCCGACTGGGCGCGTCAGCCGGAACGAAGATCTACTTATATATAATGTCATTCACAACTTTTGATGATGAGCAATAAATATGGTACACACCCCAATAAAAGGTATCGAAAACCTTGGTAGTGACCCATTAAAAACAGTAATTTTTTTCAATTAGCATATTACATTTTCAATAAGAATAGATAAACAAAAGAATTTGCTTTCATTTCTTTTAATTCGAGCTTTCTTAAAAGTTATTTAAAATTACAGGCGTATTGATTAGGAAAATATAGATTTATTATTGAATGATAAAAGGATTTTTTTGCTGCTATTTTGCAAATGTATACCCATCTTAACTGATTATAGCGCAGGGCTACTCGACTCTAACGGGAAAAGCGAGACAGACGAGGCCCTGCACGGAGCAAATGTTTTCCGTGCGAAAACGAAGTGGCAGCGGCAACGCAGCGGAGGAAGCAGCTCGACGCTCGCCCGCAAGAAGCCTTGCTCTGCGCGAAAGCGAAGCGTCAGCGACAAAACAAGTAGCACAGCGGAAATCAGAGCCTTTTAATAAATCAGGATGGATAAAAACGATCAATCAACACACCTATTAAAATAATTCTCTAAAAGATGTTTAGAAAAGCTGAATTCGGGGTAAAGACTATTCATAAACCCTTTAAATCTAGCATATATTTATAGTTTTTATCTTAATAGAAAAATTCTTTAACAATAATTATTATAATGTACTAGCAATTCTAGTTTATATTTGTTATAGTAATTCATGAAGAGTTTGACTCACAATTTTTCTTCAGGAGGTAAACTAATATGACAAATGCAAATAATCGTAGCCGTCGTTTCACAACAGCAGGTGGTGCTCCAGTAGTAAGTAACCACGATTCAATGTCAGCAGGCCCTCGAGGCCCTTTATTACTTCAAGATGTATGGCTAGTTGAAAAATTAGCGAACTTCAACCGTGAAGTTATTCCTGAACGTCGTATGCACGCTAAAGGATCAGGTGCATTCGGTACTTTCACTGTAACGCATGATATTACTAAATATACAAAAGCAAAAATCTTCTCAGAGGTTGGGAAGAAAACTGAAATGTTTGCACGCTTCTCCACAGTAGCAGGTGAGCGTGGTGCAGCGGATGCTGAGCGCGATATTCGTGGCTTTGCACTTAAGTTCTATACTGAAGAAGGTAACTGGGATTTAGTTGGTAACAACACACCTGTATTCTTCTTCCGTGATCCATTACACTTTACAGATTTAAACCACGTGGTAAAACGTGACCCACGTACAAATATGAAAAACGCTAATTCAAACTGGGACTTCTGGACTTTATTACCAGAGGCACTTCACCAAGTAACAATTGTTATGTCTGACCGTGGTATTCCTTCTGGTTACCGCAATATGCATGGTTTCGGTTCTCACACTTATAGTTTTATTAACTCTGAAAACGAGCGCGTATGGGTTAAATTCCACTTCACTACAGAGCAAGGCATTAAAAACTTAACAGGTGCTGAAGCTAATGGATTAATCGGTAACGACCGTGAATCTTCACAACGTGATCTATATGAGTCAATTGAGAATGGCGACTTCCCTAAATGGAAAATGTCCATTCAAGTAATGACAGAGGAACAAGCTCGTGAGTTACCATATAATCCATTTGACTTAACAAAAGTATGGTATAAAAAAGACTTCCCATTAATTCCTGTAGGTGAATTCGAGTTAAACAAAAACCCGGACAACTACTTTGCGGAAGTTGAGCAATCAGCATTTGCACCGTCAAACATTATTCCTGGTATTAGCTTCTCACCAGACAAAATGTTACAAGCTCGTATCTTTGCATATGCAGATGCACACCGCTACCGCTTAGGTGTAAACCACCACTCGCTTCCTGTAAACGCACCGAAATGCCCATTCCGTTCATTCCACCGTGATGGTGCTATGCGTTTCGATGGCAACCTTGGTTCAACTTTGGGCTATGAACCAAATAGCTACGGCGAATGGGAGCATAACTTAGACTATAAAGAACCTGAATTACGTATTGACGGTCATGCTGGTATCCACGACTTCCGTGAAGACGATAACAACTACTTCGAGCAGCCAGGTAAACTATTCAATCTAATGACTGCTGAACAGCAACAACGCTTATTTGAAAACACTGCCAACGATATGGCACCAGTTGAAGAGTTCATCAAGCGTCGCCACATTCTTCATTGCTATTTAGCTGATCCAGCATATGGTGAGGGTGTAGCAAAAGCTATGGGTCTTTCATTAGAAGGTATGGATCTTACAAATCCATATGTAAAACAACCAACTAACGTTTAATTTTCTACTATTTATTGATATCCAAATCCAACTTTTTACTCCATGTGAAGGGCAACTTCACATGGGGTTTTTTTGTCTTAATGACAAAATGAGGGCTCATCATCATAACGTGGGGTTGATTTCCGTTCCGACTGGGCCTATGAATCAAAATAAGGCTTGTGCCTAAGTTGATAGACACAAGCCTTCTCTAATAATTATTGATAAATTTGACTGCCTGCCTTTTTAAATTCCTCTGCCTTTTCCTGCATACCTTTATGAATAGCTTCAGTAGTATTCATATCTCTATCCTTCGCATAATTACGAATATCCTGTGAGATTCTCATACTGCAAAACTTAGGTCCACACATTGAACAGAAGTGCGCAGTTTTCGCTCCTTCTGCAGGCAATGTTTCATCATGATATTCTACTGCACGCTCTGGATCTAACGATAGGTTGAATTGATCGCGCCAGCGGAATTCAAAGCGTGCTTTAGATAGTGCATCATCACGTTGCTGTGCTCCCGGATGCCCTTTCGCTAAATCAGCGGCGTGTGCAGCAATTTTATACGTAATAACCCCTACACGAACGTCCTCACGATTTGGTAAGCCGAGATGCTCTTTAGGTGTTACATAACATAGCATTGCCGTACCAAACCACCCTATCATCGCAGCACCAATAGCTGATGTAATATGGTCATAGCCAGGAGCAATATCTGTTGTCAGCGGCCCTAAAGTATAGAAAGGAGCCTCTTTACACAGCTCTAACTGCTTGTCCATATTTTCTTTAATAAGATGCATTGGTACATGCCCTGGCCCTTCTACCATCACCTGTACATCATGCTTCCAGGCAATTTGCGTTAATTCCCCTAGCGTTTCTAGCTCCGCAAACTGTGCCTCATCATTAGCATCTGCAATAGAACCAGGACGCAAACCGTCACCTAAAGAGAAGGCAACATCATAGGTTTTCATAATTTCGCAGATTTCTTCAAAATGTGTATATAAGAAGCTCTCTTGGTGGTGGAATAAACACCACTGCGCCATAATCGAGCCTCCACGGGACACTATGCCCGTTACACGATTAGCTGTTAATGGCACATAGCGTAGTAGTACCCCTGCATGAATCGTGAAGTAATCAACACCTTGTTCGGCCTGCTCAATCAACGTATCACGATACACTTCCCACGTTAAATCCTCTGCCACACCATTTACTTTTTCAAGCGCTTGATAGATTGGCACTGTCCCTACTGGCACTGCGGCATTACGAATAATCCATTCACGTGTCGTATGAATATGCTTTCCAGTCGATAAATCCATAATGTTATCAGCACCCCAGCGTGTAGCCCATGTCATTTTTTCTACCTCTTCCGCAATTGAGGATGACACCGCTGAGTTTCCAATATTGGCATTAATTTTCACGTGGAAGTTACGTCCAATAATCATTGGCTCGGCTTCAGGGTGATTAATATTAGAAGGCAAAATAGCACGACCTGCCGCAATTTCTGAGCGCACGAATTCAGGGTCTATATTTTCGCGAATCGCTACAAATTCCATTTCTGGAGTAATTATTCCCTTTCGCGCATAGTGAAGCTGTGTTACATTTCTACCTTTCTTAGCACGCAGAGGTTTTCTAGATAAATCAGGAAAAACATTTTCTTTAATACGTGGATCATCAGCATTACGGAAACCGTTATCCTCTGGCTTAATAGTACGACCTTCGTATTCCTCGACGTCCCCCCGTTCTTTGATCCATGCACTACGTAAAGCTGGCAATCCTTTCGTAATGTCTACTTTATATGCAGGATCAGTATACGGGCCACTCGTATCATAAACACGAACCGGCGCATTTTCCTCTTCACCAAAGCTTCCTGTCGTAGGACTTAAAGCAATTTCACGCATTGGTACTAAAATATCTGGTCGAGATCCTTCTACGTAAACTTTTTTACTTCCTTCAAAACTAGACATAATCGTAATATTCTTGTCGCTAACTGTTGTCATAAACTACTTCGCTCCCTTTTATATTTATATAAGGACCGAATCTAGCTCACCCCAACAAAAACAAAAGCCGAATCCAAAAAATTTTTGGATCCGGCTAAGAATGTAAAGGTATAGTTATCGCAAATAACATAGAGTGCAATAATGGTTAACTTTCCCACGCTGGTATGAGCCAGATCAGGTCCAAAGGGTCAAGAAACCTCAATGCGTTTCCCTCTCAGCCTGACTCATCAGACTCCCCTAGTTAGTACTTATTAAGTTTGATGCTAGTGTAGCAGATATTGCTAAGAGATGGAAGCTTCATTTGATAATTTTTGGCACACTCATCAAGTGTCATATGAAAGCTTTGAAGATTTATCGGAACGATTTCAGTTTTTACTCACTAGGTAAACAACAGCTCCGCTACATAAATCACAATCGTCACTGTAATACAGCTTACAATCGTTGAAAATAAAACTGTTTGTGCAGCAGTTGCCGATTCTACGTCATATTCTAATGCCAAACTAGAGCTATTTCGCGACGTTGGGAAAGAACTAGCTATAAAAAGAGATTGTGCCACGACACCATCTAAACCAAGTGTAAAAATGATAAGTAATGCTACGGCTGGCCCTATGATTAGTCGTGTAAAACAACTAATAAATACCGTCTTATTGAACATCGATTTGATTTCAAGCTGTGATAGCTGGGCCCCTAATGTTATTAACGCCACAGCGATAAAGCCATCTGCCACATGGTCTATCGGAATTTTTATAAACTGCGGGATAGCGATATCAAAAAAGTTCAGCGCTACACCAATAATAAGCGCATGAATAATAGGCATTTTGAGGAAATCCTTCACAATGGACATGCCCGATTTCGTTGAAGAAATTAAATTGTATAAGCCGTATGTATAGGTCGTCATATTTTGAAATATCACAAGAATGACCTGAATCGCTACTCCAATCGGTTGCGTCACGAAAATCATTTGCGCGACCGGAATACCATAGTTGCCTGAATTAATAAGGACAACACTATTTTTAAACACTGCCGCCTCTGTTTTTACTAAACCAAGTCCCTTTGCTATAAAGTGACTAAGCACCATTTGACTGCCGATAAAGAGTAAAATAAATAACGCAACTTGTCCAAGTACCGACAGCTCGATACTCGTTTCATATAAATTCACAAAAACAGCGGCTGGCATGAAGCAATATGTAATAAGCTGAGATAGCGCTTTTAAATTAAAGCGAAATTTCTTTTGTAAAACAGCACCAAGTACTAGAAGCACTAAAATAGGAGCTACAATTTGGAAGAAAATCATACCGAGATACATCATATCGATGTCCCCCTTTCCTCTCCTATAGTAGTGCTGTTTTTATGCTCGGTCAATGCACCTCAACGTTAACCTAGCAGAAATGTACAACACGTTTTTATTAGAAAATGCTGCAACAAGAAAGACTGCCTCATATATCAGGCAGTCTTTCATACAAATCATTATTTAACATTAAGCAAGCTTAAATCGATTAACGACCGCTTGTAGTTCCTTTGAAATCTCATTCATACTATTGATGGATTCTGCAACCTTTTGTAGTTCCGCTTGTTGATCAATAGCAGATGCACTTACCTGTTCTGCAGATGCAGCGGTTTCCTCAGAAATAGCAGAGATACTCTGAATCGCCATAATCGCTTGATTTTTATGCTCTAACATGTGAGAAAGCATAGACATTAACTCATTAATCGACGTTTCGATAGAACTAGAAAGCTCGCTATTGTCTTTAAACGCAATCTCCGTGCTTTGTACAGACTCATTTTGAGCTTGCATTAAGCCTGCGTTTGAAGCAATGACAGCAACTGTATGCTGAGAGTTTTCAAGAATACTACCTACTGTTCGCTTAATGATCTCTGTTTCCTTTTTGGATTGCTCTGCTAACTTTCGTACTTCCTCAGCGACAACTGCAAAACCTTTACCATGCTCACCAGCACGAGCCGCTTCAATACTTGCATTTAAGGCTAATAAATTCGTTTGCTCTGTAATGCCTTGAATTGACGCTATAATTTGATTGATATCAGAAATATTAGACGCCAATGACTCCATTTGCTGCTGAATACGTCCATTCATTGCATTCGTTTCTGAATTACGTTCACGTAAGCTCTCGACTTCTTTCATTCCTCTATCTGTAGTTGCTTTTGTTTTATTCGATAGCTCATCCATTTCATTCGAAAGCGTTGTAATAGCATCAATTTGATCAGACAAATCCATTATTTGATAATTTGTTTCTTCTGTATCCTCAGATTGCTTCGATGCTCCTTGCGCAATTTCATTAATGGCTACAGAGACCTCTTGACTTGAAGCAACGATTTCATTAAACGCTTCGTGAACATGATTGGATGCTTGATTTAGCGATGTCGTAGAATTCAGCACTGTTTGAATGGCACTATTCGTTTGATCCAACATATTATTATAAGCTAATGCAACCGCACCAATCTCATCAGGTTTAATATACTTCTCATCTACTTTTTGAGTTAAATCCCCATCTGCTGCCGTTTCAATAGAAGTCCGTAAAAACTTTAATGGCTTCAATAATTTATAGATAAACAGCGCACTAGCAACGGTCATTAAAACGACTATAATAATTGACGCTATGATTGTAAAAACAAGTACATGATTATACGTTTCTAATATTTTGGATTTTGGTAGCACTATTTGTACAGTCCATGTTTCATCAATTCCATCTAAAATCATCGGAGCAAAAACATTAAATGAATTTTCCTTAAGCTCTTTGGAATCCACATACATACTTTTGAGCTCGCCTTTTTCCATTGTTTGTCTAATGCTTGCCCAGTCCATATTATCTTGCATATTTTGTCCCTTTAAAGCCTCACCAAAGCTATTTGCAGTTAAAACTCCTTTATCAGTAATGATAGCTGCATAGCCACCTTCTGGCTTTACGGACTCTGTCAATTCTTTTAAATAATCAATAGCTAAATCAGCCGTCAATATGCCGAAAAATTCTCCTGAAGCATCGACTAATGGAACAGAAATCGTTGTCATCGGTACTGTCTGTCCATTTACATTATAGTCATAGGGCTCCGTTAGAACTGCCCGTCCTTGTTCTTTTGGTATCCAATACCATTCAGAAACACCCTTATCTTCGAGGCCTTCAAGAGAAGCAGTTGTTATTTTATCCCCATCTTTACTTAAATAAGGGACAAAGCGATTTTTCGAATCCACCAAAGTAGCATTAATGGTCGGATCTACCTTTGTAGAGTTCTGTTCAAAAACAGCACCCACACCAAGTAAATCTTCATTATTAGCTAAATTACTTTCCATCATATCTATTATGGTTTTAGCGGAAAGCTCGCCTTTTTTCTCCATGCCCTCAATTATTCGCTTCGTTGTTAGCAATGTCGTATTCGCTTTCTCAAAACGTTCACTCATCTTTGCTGCCGAATATTCAGCCGTTTCAAGTGTCGCACTTTCCGCATCATCAACACTTTGCGTCTTTATAATAAGACCTGTAATCGTTGTATATGTAATAAATAGCACTAAAAATAACCCTATAATTAGGGAAGATAACTTTAAAGCAATACTCCTAGATTTGCCCATCACAACACCCCTTTTATCAATTTCGCCTTGGCATAATTGTTGCTGTCGCTTCGCTTTCGCACAGAAAACATTTGTTGCTGACACTTCGCTTTCGCTACAGATAAACAATGCGTCCGAATTTTGAATTGTGCAGGCACAATTCATTCCTTTGAAAATCCGTGACATCCGCCGGAAGATAACATAATCATAATGGATGAAAGGTTGTACCACAACAATAGATTTAGCGAATAAAGTAGAATTTCGCAGATTTAAAGAGAAATCAAGGATTATATTTTTTAAAAATACATGATACAGAAAAAGGGCTTAATTGTTTTATAAGGTGTGTTGATTGACTATTTTTCTCGATCCTAATTAACACGCCTGTTGTTTTATTTAAATATGATCATCTGTGACGCTAAGCTAATTCCCAAGGAGTCGCCCAGTCGGAACGAAAATAACTTATCTACATGGCATACGGTTTAACAAACGTCTTCCCCACTTATGATAAGAAGTAAAAACTCATTCTTACATTCTAAATTAAAGAAATATATGATATATTATCCATTAAATACGATGATCGGAGTGACTAACATGAAAAATAAAGCGTTATCTACTTTTATGGCAACAGCTATTACAACAACCTTAGTGT
The DNA here is from genome assembly GCF_030209535.1 of Lysinibacillus sp. fls2-241-R2A-57. Lineage (NCBI taxonomy): Bacteria > Bacillati > Bacillota > Bacilli > Caryophanales > Bacillaceae > Lysinibacillus > Lysinibacillus sp. fls2-241-R2A-57. Next base: position 10,047 of record NZ_JARVRU010000044.1, on the reverse strand, counting down.
TGCCAGTGTTACCCGCAAACGCAGCTTCGAGTGATTCACCTTTAAACCACTCTATTCAAATTGAAAAGCAGGTAGCTGCAGCCAAAACAAAGGGACAAACCGTTACCATTACCAATATCAATAAAGAGAAAGTAATTACATCCAATGGCCAATTTAAAATTAGTCAGTCGCTGAAGCCCCTCTTTAACACATCGAATAAAACTGCATTGATGAATGCCGAAGCGACAATAGTAGTGAAAAACGGTGAAATTACGAGCGTTACAGCACTAACATTAAATAAAGCTGGTACAAACAAAAAAGCAGTGTATTTTAATGGCGGTGATGCGCAGATAGAAGGAAACCTAACTGTAAATGCGGATTATGTTAAAGTGCAAAATGTCGATATTGACGGTGAACTTATCATAACGAATCGAGTAAAGAGTGCAATTACAATTGATGAAGTAGCCGTTGGCGAGACCATCACATTAAAGCCTCTGCTGACAAGAAAAATAAATTGGTTATATGTCTCTTTAGAAGATATTAAATCACCCAAAATGAATGTGGAGCGTTCTAAAGTAAATGTAACCGCTAACCAACCTATTTCTAAAGTCGATGTGGTAGGTAAAGTTGATTCATTTGAAGTGATGGCCAATGTTGATAAGCTTACAATCGATGTGGAGAAAGATTTTAAACTTTATGGAGAAGGTAAAATTGAACAAGTGGTTGTCAAGCAAGGGGCAAAAGTGGCATTGGATTCAGGTCACTTCATTAACAGAGTGCAGGTGGATGATAAAAAAGCCTCTGTGACCTTACCTGTCGCGAATAAAACTGAGCTAAGTAAATTAGTGGCTTCACCTCCGTACGTTGCAGTTTCTTATAACGGAAATGACATTTTAACGACTGACAAATGGACAACACAAGCTGAACGTTCAGTGTTCGAATCAGCAGTAGCTAGTGCAAGAACAGTAGCTAATAATCCTAACGCCTCACATGAGCAAGTGAGCAATGCGATTACACAATACAAAAACGCATTAGCAAATTACCAAGCCGTACAAAAAAATGGAACAAAATATACTTATGGTGATAAGTCTTCACTTCAATCGCTTATCAATTCCGTTCAGTATGTTACAGTTTCTTGGAACAATGGTAATGATGTAGCTTCATATGTTCCTTGGACGACTCAAAGTGAGAAGGATGCTTTAGTTTCTGCCGTTTCATCCGCTCAGTCTGTTGTCAATAATTACTATGCATCTCAGTCTGATATCACAAATTCTATTAGCAATTTAAACTACGCGATCAACACTTATAAGAATGCACAAAAATATGGTACTTCTTACCAAACTAACGGAGATAGATCTGCCCTTTTATCGCTTATTAACTCTGTTCAGTATGTTGCAGTTTCTTGGAATAATGGTAATGATGTAGCTTCATATACACCTTGGACGACTCAAAGTGAGAAGGATGCTTTAGTTTCTGCCGTTTCATCCGCTCAGTCTGTTGCCAATAATTCCTATGCATCTCAGTCTGATATTACAAATTCTATTAGCAATTTAAACTACGCGATCAACACTTATAAGAATGCACAAAAATATGGTACTTACCAAACTAATGCCGATAGATCTTCCCTTTTATCACTTATTAACTCTGTTCAATATGTAACCGTTTCTGTTAATGGATCTGAATTATCTTCTACTACAATTTGGACGACACAAAGTGAAAAAGACGCTCTAGTTTCTGCTGTTTCCTACGCTCAAAACGTTGCAAATAATGGCTACTCGTCTCAGTCAGAAATTTCGTCAGCATATAATTATTTATATAGTGCTATTTCAACGTATAGAAGTAATCATAAATCCGGTGTAAACTATCGGAATTATGTTGATAAATCTTGGCTAACGTCACTCATTAATTCTGTTCAGTATGTAAAGACTTCTGCTAACGGAGATGGAACTGACATACCCTATTATGAAAAGTGGACAACGGAAAGAGCAAAACGTGACCTAGAAAAAGCAGTGCAAAACGCTCAATATGTTGTCAATAACTCCTATGCATCTTCCTACGAAGTGACAGATGCTATTAACAGTTTAGACAAGGCAATCAGCATTTATAAGGAAGCCCAAAGTGACGGTAGTAAAAGGTAGAAAATAAAAACTGGCCAAAACCTAAAAAGCGCGAGAAATCAATTTAGAAACATTGATTTCTCGTGCTTTTTCGATGCTAAATTTAGTGTTTCATGGAGGTAGATGTCGATATTTTCCGAAAGTTGGGTGATAAATTTAAAAAGTTGGTTGATAAATCGATAAATTTGGTCGATAAATCGAAAAAGTTAGTTGATAAACAATCAAAAGTTCTCAAGGCAGTAAATCTCCGTAAATATACTGCCCTTAACAGAGAAATATGGTAAAGAAAATAGAATGACTTGGGCAAACATAGAAAAAGAGAAATCGAACAGCATCGATTCCTCTTTTTCGGCTCTTCACCAAAACGTGTGGTTGATTTCCGTTCCGACTGGGCGCTTTGTTGCTGACGCTTCGCTTTCGCACAGATAAAACATTTGCCGCTGACGCTACGCTTTCGCACAGAGCAAAGCTTCCTGGGGGCGTCCAGTCTCCACTACAATCAACTAAAATACAGTGCATATATTAAAAAAATGTCATCCACAACTTTTGGTGATGATCCTTTTTTCTTTAATATCAGCTAGTTTTTTCCAATCCTCATTCTTATCTAGAGCCAATCTTAGACAAAAACATCTATTTGAGCCTGTGTAGATTCTCTTTCCCAATTTTTATACCATCTCACAATTCCTTCACTAGGCTCTACCGCTAATTGCTCCTGCAACATTTTCTTTAACAGCCAATATTGTTCCCCCACAGCAGCGGCATTGTTCAGTAAATGATAGAGCTTCATCAAGGTGAAATAGCTATCTTCCTCATTAGGTGAAAATGATTGAACTTTTTCTTGCACCTTCACCGCAGCAAGATAGTTTTTATGTATACTATAAAACTCACTTAATTGCTGCGCATGATGTGACCACAAACGTCTTAGTCGCTCTCTTTCACTTTCCGACCATATATAATCACTATCGCCCAAAAAATCCCCTGTATAGGCTTGGAATACACGCTCATGGTCTTCTACTGTACTCTGTTGTAGCGGAGGTAAAGATTTTAATTGAGCCAGCCATTGTTCCACATCAATTACTACATCTTCCACCAATAATTTATAACCTGAGTTCAACAACGGACTGGAGATTTGCACACCGTCAAATCCATATTTTTTTAAAGTTTGTCGAATTGTATAAATAGCTGTATAAAGCTGCTTAGATGCCTTATCCATATCAGATTCTGGCCAAAACAACTCCAAAATGGTGTCTCGATAAATTATTTCATTACGGTGACTAAGCATATAAGCAAACAATTCTTTTGCTTTCGACGTACGCCACTTCATTAAGTGTGAATTACCATCTGGCGACACTACCTTCAGACCCCCTAACAGCTTAATCATTTTTTGTTTAGCTGTGATTGGCTGATTCTTTTCGAGCATGCGTTGAAGTCGTTCCAATGATTTATGTAAACGAAGCTTTTGTACAGGCTTTAAGAGATAATCTATAGCATGTAAATTGAAAGCATCTATAGCGTATTGGTCATAGCCTGTGGTAAAGACAATTTCCACGTTTGGCGATATTTCTTGAATTTTTTCACCTAGCTCAAGTCCATTCATACTAGGCATTACAATATCTAAAAATACAACATCAGGTTGTAAACTATGTATTTGAGCAATCGCTTCTAGAGAATCTGTATATTCTCCAACTATATCAATTTCCGAGATACCACTTTTTTCAAGTAAGGTTTTTAATCTCGTTAATGGTAGATGTTCATCATCAACTATCACAATTCTCATACCATCCACTCCTTAAACACTTGTCATACTATTTAATATCGTTCTAAATTTGATAGAAAAACGTTACCTTTGAAGGGTTTTTCAAGGAATCTGTCGAAAACTATCCTCTATGATAAAAAAGCAAATTCTCTCCAAAAATTTAAAGATTTTTCTAATAGCTAGTTTATTCTTTAGCTTGCTTCTATTACTTCGATTTACCTGGATGAATCTCATTGATGTCCCAGAAGGAGCAGTTGCAAAACAAGGTACTATCGATTTACGAGGTATTGAAACAAGCAAAGACTTTAAAAGAAAGCTACATGGCGAGTGGGAGTTTTATCCAAACACCCTACTCGTTTCAGATAATCCAAAACCATCTGAACAGAATGGTCATAAAATTTATTCCGCTTTACCAGAATCATGGGATAAATACTTTAACAACGAAACAAATATTCATTACGGTTCTTATCGCTTAACTATTTTGAAAGATGACACAAAGCCTCAACTGTATGGCATTACCATACCTGAAGGACTGTCACCATATGAGCTTTATGTTGATGGAAAGCTTATTGGTGGTCTAGGAGACATGACATCAGATAATGAAAAAACTGCCCCCTCCAGTAGGCCTATCACACATTATTTTACGCTAGATTCCAGTGAAAGCGAGATCATCATACAAGGTGTCCAAACAAATCGCTATGCACAGGGAGGTTTTACTAAGGAAATTATTTTTGGCGATTTACACTCTATGGAACGATCAAAGTTTTTTTCAATAGCAACGCAAATCGCAGTTTGCTTAGTCTTTATATTTTTCTTACTTTTTACTATTTTAATTTTTGCAATAGGAATTAGAAATAAATCACTTTTTTACTTCGCAATGAGTATAATTTCTGCTTGTATAACCGTATTGGTTTCAAGTAATAAATTGCTATATATTTACTTACCTATTAACTGGATTTGGGCAAGCAAAATATTTTATTTTTCTTATATCATGAACATATTATTTTTCACATTATTCCTTCGAGAATTAGTAAAGGAATATGCTAAACCTAAAATATTAAGCATTATTCCAATGCTATGTTCTATTTACTTAGTATTTATTGTAGTAGCTCCTATCGAGTATATTAATAAAACTAAAATTATTTTTACGTTACTTTTTATTATCTCACCTATAATTATAACCATTTTCTTCATCTTTATAGTAAATAAAGGACAAAAAGGGGGAATATTTTTATTATTAACAGCTACTGCAGTAGCCTCTAATTCGTTATTTTTTTCATTCAAACAAAATACACAGCTTCCCTATAGTCATTACCCATTCGATTTGCTAATAGGTATTACTGCTTTATCGGCATTTTGGTTTACGCAATATTTCCAAACAACGCTGCAAACTGAAAAGCTTACAGTAAAGCTGCAAAAAGAGATTAACACGAAGGATGATTTTCTTGCGAATACCTCTCATGAGCTTCGCAATCCACTGCACGGCATGATGAGTATTGCACAAACACTGTTAGTTAAGCAGGATCCTCAGCTCGCTGAAAAAAATAATGACGATTTAAAGCTTCTACTGACAATTGGTAATCATATGTCCTATATGCTAGACGATTTACTAGATTTAGTAAAACTAAAGGAAAAAACTATTCGTCTTCATCCAAAGCCGATTAATGTTTATAATTTAGCGAGCGGTGTAAGCAACATTTTTCTTTTTATGTTAAAAGGAAAACCTGTTGAACTAATGATCAACATACCAAAAGATCTGCCGCCTGTATTAGCAGACGAGACTCGGCTTATTCAAATTTTTACGAACTTATTTTATAATGCTATTAAATTTACAGAAAAAGGTTCTATTACATGTGATGCTGAAGTGGTTGGTAAAAAACTATATATTTCTATTACAGATACGGGGATTGGTATTGAAAAGGACATGCAAGAAAGTATATTTGAACCATATGAGCAAGTTGATTCGAGTATGACATCTATGGGTGGTGGACTTGGACTAGGCTTAAGTATATGCCAGGAGCTCGTTACCTTACATGGAGGCACAATATCGCTGTCATCTACGGTTGGCAAAGGCTCTACATTTACTTTCTCATTACCGATAGCTGAAGATTTGGCTGTCGATGAAACAGATTTAAGCGTTGAGAAAGACTCCTCTCTTTCAAAATATGTGTCATTACTAAGCAATCTTTCCAAATTTGAAGGTGAAATTGCTGCAGCTACCGAAAAAGGATCTCTTGTGACAAGTCATTCACGTGTTTTAATTGTTGATGATGACTCTGTAAACTTACAGGTGCTTACCAATGTGCTGTCTACAGAGCCTTATGAAATTGAAACTGCATTAAGTGGCGCTGAGGCTCTAGAAAAACTTGAGGAAGGTAGCTTTGATTTAGTTATTTCTGACATTATGATGCCACATATGTCAGGCTATGAGTTAGCGCAACGAATTCGCGAGCGATACTCTATTTCCGAACTGCCAATACTTTTCTTAACGGCTCGTCAGCAAAGAGAGGATATACAGCTTGCCTTTTTAAATGGTGCCAATGATTATGTTAAGAAGCCAATGGAATATGTAGAACTTAAATCTAGGGTCAATGCACTTGTTCGCGTCAAGCAAACAAGCGAAGAACGTCTACGGATTGAGGCAGCATGGCTACAAGCACAAATTCAGCCTCACTTTTTCTTTAATACACTCAACTCGATTATATCCCTACACGGAGTAGACGATGAGCAAATGGAAGAGTTACTGCTAGCCTTCAGTGATTATCTGCAGATGAGCTTTGATTTCCAAAATGCCGACTTAGTGGTGCCGATCAGCTACGAATTAAAGCTCGTTCGCTCCTATATAGCAATCGAGCAAATACGCTTCGGTAATAGAGTTCAAGTAATATGGGACATCCCAGAAAATATAGAGCTATCAGTCCCACCACTGTCAATTCAAACACTGGTCGAAAACGCCATCCAGCATGGCATTTTACCTTGCATACAAGGAGGAACCGTCACAATTCGCATCGCAGAAGCCGAGGAGCACTTTGCAATATCCATCTCCGATAATGGTGTTGGCTTCGATAACACTGGCCCTAAAAAGCAAACAAGCGTCGGACTCGTTAACACTGAACAACGCCTAAAGCAATTATTTGGTGTGGAATTAACAGTAGAAAGTGTAATTGGACAAGGCACGACCATCTCGTTCCCAATTCCTAAATAGGCGTCAGGCGATATCGGCTTTGTTCATCGAGGTTTGGTTGATCTATCCGTCAGTTCGAGGGGGGTATCCGTCGCTTTGAGGATTCTATCCGTCATTTCGAGGGATCTATCCGTCTCGATTGATAAAAGCGCGAGAAATCAACGTTCTCGCGCTTTTTAAGATTTTGACCAGTTTTGGCCCGACCTCTTTTTCTATGTTTGAACAAGTCATTCTATTTTCTTTACCCTATTTCTCTGTTAACGGCAGTGTATTTCCATATATTTATTGTCGTTGGTTTTCCACAGACAGTAAATAGAGTGAAACGGTAAATTAGCCTTCAAATTAATTGACCGTTTTTCAAATAGTCATCCTTCATTCGCATAAACATCGTGTCTGCTTGATACTTTTGTTTTCGTTCGCTTTAATGAGCTACAGTTTTGAGATTTATCGAGAACTTTTGATTGTTTATCGACCAACTTTATCGATTTATCAACCAACTTTCGAAAAATATCGACATCTACCTTCATGGAACACTATCTGACTGCACTGATAATTTGCGTCGCTTATGACATAAGCATATTTTCAAGTCAAAATTAAAAATTTTTACATCATAAAAGCGCGAGAAATCAACATTCTCGCGCTTTTTAAGGTTTTGGCCAGTTTTGTCCCAGCCACTTTTGCTATTTTTTATTTAGAAAGCTGCTCGTTCTTATCTTCGTCGATAAAGTACGAGTGTGATTTTGCCGCTTCCTCAATTTCTTTAAATGCCCAGTGTTTAGCTTTCACGTCTGAGAAGCTTGGTGTTGTCACACCATTTAGTGGACCGCGTTCAAACATACGGTTCATCATGACAACAGCTTGCGCACGTGTTAGGTGCTCGTTTGGTGCGAAACTTCCATCCTCACGACCGTTAATAATACCGGCAGTACGGTTCGCTTCGATAATCCATTGTGCCCAATGACCTTTTGTATCGTTGAAAGTAATCGCTACACCTTCATCTATCTGAAGCTGCTTATAGTTCGCAACTACTGTCGCCATTTGTGCACGTGTAATGTTCTCGCTTGCACGGAAATTACCATTCATATCGCCATTCATAATGCCTCGCTCTTTCACAAAGGCAATAGCCCCTGCAGCGTAATGATTACTTGGAATATCGTTGAACGGTGCGTAATCTATTGTTTGGTCATCTGTGTAGCCTAAGATACGCGCAATCATTGTCGCTACTTGCGCACGTGTTACATTTTCCTCAGGACCAAATGTACCATTCGGGAAGCCTTTAATATAAGCCTCATGCTTACTTACTGTTGGTTTCTCGAATTGAATAACCGTAAATGTGCTGAACTTGTCCACAGTGAAACGTAAACCAAGTTCACCCTTCGCCATTGTCACCACTTCTGGGAATACAACTTTTTTCTCGCCATCCGTATGTTCAATAAACACCGCAAGACGCTCTAAAAATGCTTTACGCTCTGCCGCCGCTGTTGGCACTTTCACACCTTTTAGTGGCAGTGTCACTTGTACAGGACGACTTGGCATATTCGTTTCAATTGTCATCGGACGTGCCACAACACGCACATCATTACTTTGTAGTGTCTCGCGCACTACTTTTTCAACTCTCGCTCGCTCTTCAATCACCTTGCGCTCGCTTTCCTTTTTCACTGGCACTAGGCGGAAGTAGAAGTTGTCATTTACTCCGTCCATAGAACTTACTGGGATTGCTATATGCGCATTATCCGTTGAAATTTCTAAAGATAAGCCATTTTCACGTAGCGTTTGAATCGATTGTTTTGGTACTTCAACCGTTACTTTATCCACTTCGTCATTGACATCTGGAATTACGATACGCGCAATGTTGTTGCCAATTTGTTTGGCTTTCTGTACGGCTTCTTTCGCATTCGCTTCTGTTAATGCCACAAAGTCAGTAATTTGACCGTTTGCGTGCTTCGTGCGCTCAATTTCAACCGGTGTTTTCTCCATCGGATTAACGCCGTCGACTTCTAAATCAACTTTGATTTTTGTTGTTGTGCTTGTTTCAGTCGGAGGTGTTGGTGGTGTCCATGTACTTCCTCCGCCACCGCCTGATCCAGATCCAGAACCTGATCCAGATGAAGTATCTTTAGCACGGTTAACTTTAATAATGTATGTTTTTGAACCTGTATCATCTGTCACTGTAATCATAACTGTATTTTCTCCAACTGCTAGTGGGAAGAAATCAGCCATGTTTATAGCTTTGCCGTTGGCTGTCATAGTCACCTTCGCACTTGGATTAAGTGGTAACGCTGTGAATGATAGTTGAGATGTTGGGTAATCAACGTTCATTGTGTAGTTTGTGACTTCTGATGAGAAACTAGGACTCAATGTACCTGTTGATGGTTTAAGTGAACCTAGGCCTGGTGTTTGGACAGGTACTTTCACTAGTGCGCTCTGTGCCGCTGTTAATTGTGCTAAGGCAGCATCTACTTCTGCTTGTGTTGCTTTAGGATTGTTTAATACCGCTTCTGCTTGTAATTTAACCGTTGCATAAGTAGTCCAACTTGTAGGTGTATACTGATTTGAATTTAATCCATTACCTTCTGCTACTTTGTTTCGAAGAGCCGTTTTATCCACTGTTGAAACTGGAACTAAATTCGATACTGCTTCATTTAACTCTGCAAATGCTTGTTTTACTTCTTCTTGCGTTGCTTTTTCATTATCTAGCACTGCTTGAGCTGCTGTTACTTTTTCTTGCATCGTTTTCCAGCTATCAGGTGTGTATTCCCCTTCATTTTTAGCTGTAGCTTCTGCTACTTTATCTCGAAGAGCTTTTTTATCTACTGTTGAAACTGGAACTAAATTCGATACTGCTTCTTTTAACTCTGCAAATGCTTGTTTTACTTCTGCTTGTGTTGCTTTTTCATTATCTAGCACCGCTTGGGCCGCTGTTATTTTTTCTTGCATTGCTTTCCAGCTATCAGGCGTGTATTCCCCTTCATTTTTAGCTGTAGCTTCTGCTACTTTATCTCGAAGAGCTT
>NZ_JARVRU010000070.1:0-33877 GCF_030209535.1 Lysinibacillus sp. fls2-241-R2A-57 | reverse complement strand
CTGCGCGAAAGCGAAGCGTCAGCGGCAAATGTTTTATCTGTGCGAAAGCGAAGCGCCAGCAGCAAAGCGCCTAGCCGGAACGGAAATCAACCACCCGTTTTGGTGATGAACCCATTTTATATATAATAAGGAAATGATGTATAATTATCTATTATATAGTATGTGATTTTTGTAGTATATACTTGCCAAAAGGAGAGTGTAATTTATGCGTGAAACCTGTGTTCCGACCGGCGTGGAATTAAAAAACACTAGCTTTGGATACACGTTGTCCGTAATTGGTGGAAAATATAAAATGATTATTATGTATTGGCTGTCTGAAAATGAGGTTATGCGGTTTAATGAATTGAAGAGCTGTATCGGTACCATTCCCTTCAAAACGCTAAGCACCATGTTAAAAGATTTGGAGACAGATGGCCTTATCATTCGCAAGGAGTTTCCTCAAATACCTCCAAAAGTTGAATATTCATTATCTGAACGTGGTCTTTCAATCATTCCTGTGTTAAACATGATGTGCGAGTGGGGAGAGAGAAACCGTTTGTCAGCTCTAGAGGCTTTACAGAGGTAAGCACAGAGTTATGTTGTTTCAATCGAAGAGGCTGGGACATAACTGCTCAAAACCTTAAAAGCGCGAGAAATCAATTTTAGAAACGTTGATTTCTCGCGTTTTTGATGTTATTTTGCGTAAAAAAATGTGCTTATGTCATAAGCGGCGTAAATTATCAGTGCGATCAGAGAGTGTTGCATGAAGGTAGATGTCGATATTTTTCAAAAGTTGGTAGATAAATTAAAAAAGTTGGTAGATAAATTAAAAAAGTTGGTCGATAAACAATCAAAAGTTCTCGATAAATCTCAAAACTGCAGCTCATTAAAGATTTTTGTCGCTGCCGTTGCGCCTCGCTCCACTTTCCCTGCAGAAAAATGAGGTTTTGTCTAAGCCTCTTTATCTTATTCAAAAAGCAATCTTTTACAGGTTGTCAACAAAATTCAAATAATCTTGTGAGCTTTTTTCCAATTCTCCTGTAAATTGTTCATGTTCCATACTAGGTGCTTCTTCTGTGCCATAAAACGCAAAGAACGAACGATAATCTGCATTACAGTATTGGAAGGTAGTTTCGAAAGGAGATAATAAATGCTCGAGTGTATAGCGATATCTTCCCTCTTCACTATAATCTTTTTTATTAATTCCTGCAGACACTGCTAAAGCAGCTTTTCGATTCGTTAATTTATTCCCTCCATTTGAACCATAAGCCCAACCGTAAGCAAATACTTCGTCAAGCCATTTTTTCAAGAGAGGCGGACAATTAAACCAATATATAGGAAACTGAAGAACAAGATTCCCATGAGACTCAACCAATTTTTGTTCTTGTTCTACATCAATGTTTCCATCAGGGTACACCTTATACAATTCGTGTACAGTATATTTTTCCGGATATTTTTTAAGTTCAGTTACCCATCGCTTATTTATGACTGAAGTATCTATGCTAGGGTGAGTTACGATAACTAGAGTTTTCAAAGTTTAGTCCTCCCAAGAATTATTTATTTCTTCTCGAGTATAAAGAACAAACCGCACATAAGTAAGTACGCACATTTAGTTCAGGTACTATCGTTAAGGTAAGTGTCCCCCAGCTAAATGTGTTTTCAACTAGCGGGTGCGATTTTCTAACAATTCATCTTTTCAAAATGGATGGAATTTTTCTATTGTAGAATCCATGTTTGTAGTGTACTTGTGATCAAAATTTATTTTAGATTCAGTGAAAATTTCATCCAATGAACCCCAACATAGGCGCAAATAAGCTACTTTGCTGTAAATAATAATTCTTTATGCCAATACATAGCATTTACTTGCTCTTTATTATAAAGAGGATTATAATGAAATCATAAGTGGGACATAATTTTATATAGTGGGACAAAAAGTAACCCATAGCTATTAAAAAGGGAGTAGATAAATATGTTATCTGTACCTGAGGCACAGCAAAGGCTACTTCCAGAAATGTATCCGCTTCTTCAATTGAGATATCGTATTTTGCAAACAGTTCAGCTAATGCAGCCGATTGGGCGTCGAACACTTGCAGATTCACTTAAAATGACCGAACGAGAAATTCGTAAAGAAACGGATATTTTACGTGAACAAGGGTTATTAGATTCTCAAAAATCGGGTATGGTATGTACAGACGACGGTGAAGTAGTTATTGAAAAACTAAGAGCACTTATCTATGAATGGTCTGGTCTTACACAGCTAGCAAAAAAACTGGAAAATCATTTTGGCTTACAGCACGTAATTGTTGTTCCAGGTGATTACAATGAAGACGATACGGTATTAACATTGCTTGGAAAAGAGGCAGCACATCAATTTATATCAACAAGCTTTGAAGGTCAGATAGTAGCTGTCACTGGTGGAAAGTCGGTTGCATCACTCACGCAATTTTTACAACCAGCTGATACACATAATATTACATTTGTTGCTGCACGTGGAGGCATTGGCCATGAAATGCAAATGCAAGCCAATACTCTTGTCTCAACCTTCGCCATGCAGATGGATGCACAGTATCGTACCTTGTTTTTACCAGAGCATTTAAGTGAGCAGGCTTATCAAGCAATGTTAACAGAGCCAATGGTAACTGAAATGATGGATTATTATGATCGTGCAGATTGTGTCATTCATGGTATTGGCTCAGCAGAGGAAATGGCTGTTCGTCGTAATTCATCACCTGAGGATTTACGGATTCTCGAAGAAAAGGGTGCAGTTAGTGAAGCATTTGGCTATTATTTCAATGCAGAAGGCGAAATTGTACATCGAATTCGAACAATCGGTATTCAGTTTGAGCAAGTTCAAAGAAGTAAGCAAGTCATTGCAGTTGCTGCTGGTAAACAAAAAGTGAAGGCAATGCTATCGTACTTTAAGGTAGCACCAAAGCAAACAATTTTTATAACAGATGAGGCAGCCGCAAAAGCTATCGCTGAAGGATTACCTTCTTTATAAATTTAAATAACTACCATCTTTAACGGTGGGAAAATACTTGTAACTCGTTTCTCAGCGGGTGTTAAAACACTCTCTGAATGAGCATAAAGCCACTTTTAGATGTCAGTGGCGAAAAATAATTATATAAACATTATTGGAGGAATTGACAATGGCATTAAAATTAGCAATCAATGGATTTGGACGTATTGGACGTTTAGTATTTCGTGAAGCGATGAAGCACGATGAATTCGAAGTAGTTGCAGTAAATGACCTAACAGATGCAGGTCAGCTCGCACACTTATTAACTTATGATTCAGTACATGGTGTCTACGATGCTGATGTTTATGCAGAAGGCGATTCTTTCGTAGTGAATGGGAAAAAAATCAACGTTTATGCAGAAAAAGATCCTGCTAATTTACCTTGGGGTGAACTAGGGGTTGATGTAGTACTTGAATGTACAGGTAGATTCCGCTCGATGGAAGAAGTAGGTAAGCATATTCAAGCAGGTGCTAAAAAAGCGATTCTTTCAGCTCCAGCGAAAGGTGAAATGCCGACATTTGTAATGGGTGTTAACCACGAGGACTACAATCCAGAAACAGATGACGTGATCTCAAACGCTTCTTGTACAACAAACTGTCTAGCACCAGTAGCTAAAATACTTGATGAAAAATTTGGTATTCAACGCGGTATGATGACAACAATTCACTCTTACACAAACGACCAACGTATCCTTGACTTCCCGCACTCTGATCCACGTCGCGCACGTGCTGGTGCAGTGTCAATGATTCCAACAACAACAGGAGCAGCAGTTGCAGTGTCAAAAGTATTACCTCAATTAAAAGGTAAACTAGATGGCTTCTCTATGCGTGTACCGACGCCAAACGTTTCATGTGTTGACTTAGTAGTGGAGCTAAAATCAGAAGTAACAAAAGAAACTATTAATGCTGCATTAAAAGAAGCTTCAGAAAACGAACTTAAAGGCATTTTAGGATATAACGAACTACCATTAGTTTCAATTGACTACAATGGTAACCATAACTCTTCAACTGTAGATGGTCTTTCTACAATGGTATTAGAAAATAGTATGGTAAAGGTTCTAGCGTGGTATGATAACGAAATTGGTTACTCTACTCGTTTAATGGACTTAGCTTTATATATCGCAAAAAATGGATTACACAATAAATAAGTGTCATAATTCGAAAGTTGAAGTAAAAAGTGTGACATAATACCGCTTTTTACGCATAAAAAGTATAGCCTTTATAATATCTAAAAGATATAATATACAAGGGTAATGAGAGTAAGGGAAATTTACCCTTACTCTTTTTTATACGTATATAAGATGGATGCATGCCGAATATAAGGAATGGTCGCTTTCCTTATAACTGGTTATGCAATTGCAAGACATAGAACGTGACTTTTGCTACTATAAAAGCAAGTAAAAGGGTACTTCATTCCGAAAAGGCTTGTTAAACAGAATCAATCCTATGTGATGATGGACCGCATATTTTATCTAAAACAGTTACGTGAATGATGTGAGGAGCCAAGGTGGGTGAATCCAGGAAATTCACGACTAAAACTTTGAAGGGGGTTTCTTCATGTTAAATAAGAAGACGATGAAAGATATTGATGTAAAAGGCAAGCGCGTATTTGTACGTGTTGATTTTAATGTACCGATGGCAGATGGTGCAATTACTGACGAAACACGTATTCGAGCAGCAATCCCAACAATTGAATATTTGGTTGAGCAAGGTGCCAAAGTTATTTTAGCCTCTCACTTAGGTCGTCCAAAAGGTGAAGTAAAAGAAGATATGCGCCTAACTGCTGTAGGAATTCGTCTAGCTGAATTAATGGGTAAACCGGTGACTAAATTAGATGAGTCAATTGGTGTAAAAGTAGAAGAAGCTGTTGCAAACATGCAAAATGGCGATATGATTCTACTTGAAAATGTACGCTTCCACGCTGGAGAAGAGAAAAATGATCCAGCATTAGCAGAGCAATTTGCAAAATTAGCGGACGTTTATGTCAATGATGCGTTTGGTGCCGCTCACCGTGCACATGCGTCAACTGAAGGAATTGCCAAGCATGTACCAGCTGTTTCTGGCTTCCTAATGCAAAAGGAATTAGATGTGCTTGGTAAAGCTTTATCTAACCCAGAGCGTCCATTTACAGCCATTATCGGTGGTGCCAAAGTTAAAGATAAAATTGGCGTTATTGAAAGCTTATTAGAAAAGGTAGATCACCTAATTATCGGCGGCGGTTTATCATTCACATTTACTAAAGCGCAAGGTCATGATATCGGTAAATCTTTATTAGAAGAAGATAAAATCGACCTAGCAAAATCCTTTATTGAAAAGGCAAAAGCAAAAGGCGTGCAATTACATATGCCAATCGATGCAGTTGTCGCAAACGAATTTTCAAAAGATGCAGAAACAAAAATTGTTGATGTAGACGCTATTCCAGCCGATTGGATGGGCTTAGATATCGGTCCGAAAACAGCAGCTAATTATGCAGAGGTTATTAAAAATTCTAAACTAATTATTTGGAATGGACCAATGGGTGTTTTTGAAATGGATAAATTTGCGAATGGTACAAAAACTGTAGCTGACGCAATGGCAACAACAACTGGTTATACAGTGATCGGTGGCGGGGATTCTGCAGCAGCAGTTGAAAAATTTGAGGTTGCCGATAAAATGGACCACATTTCAACTGGTGGCGGTGCATCACTTGAATTAATGGAAGGTAAAGAGCTACCAGGAATTGTGGCATTAAACGATAAATAATACAATTTGGGAGGCAAAACGATGCGTAAACCAATTATTGCAGGTAACTGGAAAATGTATAAAACATTTGAAGAGGCGATCCAGTTTGTCGATGCTATACAGGACAAACTCCCTTCAAACGATAAAGTAGACGCTGTTGTTTGTGCACCAGCACTTTATCTACCTACACTTGTGCAGGTTGCTAGTGAATCAGAGCTAGCCATTGGCGCACAAACGATGCATTATGAAAACGAAGGTGCATTCACTGGAGAAATTAGTCCAGCACAGCTAGCAAGTGTGGAAGTAGACTATGTTATTTTAGGTCATTCTGAACGACGTGAATACTATAATGAAACAGATGAAGCAATCAATAAAAAGGTTGCTGCAGCACTAGCGCATAATATCGTACCAATTATTTGCTGTGGTGAAACGCTTGAGGAACGTGAAGCGGGGACTACTGAGCAAAAGGTTGCTCATCAAATTACAGCTGCACTTGCTGGATTTGGAGCACAAGAAGTGGAGCATATGGTGATTGCCTATGAACCGATTTGGGCAATTGGTACAGGTAAAACAGCTACAGCAGAAGATGCAAACCAAGTATGCGGCGCAATTCGTGCAGTAGTCAAAGAATTATATAACGCTGAAACGGCCGATGCTGTACGAATTCAATATGGCGGTAGCGTAAAACCTGAAAACATTCAGGAACTATTATCAAAAGAACATATCGACGGCGCTTTAGTTGGCGGTGCAAGTTTACAACCAGAATCATATTTAACATTATTGGAGGCGGCAGCAAATGCCTAAAAAGCCAGTAGCATTAATTATTTTAGATGGCTTTGCATTCCGTGATGAAACGTTCGGGAATGCAGTAGCCCAAGCAAATAAACCTAATTTCGATCGTTTTTGGAATGAATTCCCACACTCAACATTAACTGCATCAGGTGAAGCGGTAGGTTTACCTGATGGTCAAATGGGGAATTCTGAAGTTGGTCACCTAAATATCGGTGCTGGACGTATTGTCTATCAAAGCTTAACACGCTTAAACAAATCTATTCGTGAAGGGGATTTCTTTACGAATAAAGCATTTTTGGATGCAATTGCACATGCGAAAGCACATCAATCAAAGCTTCATATTATGGGCTTACTTTCAGATGGTGGTGTTCATAGCCATTATGAGCATATGTTTGCACTATTAAAGCTTGCAAAACAACAAGGCTTAGATAAAGTCTTTGTACATGGTTTCTTAGATGGTCGTGATGTTGGGCCAAAAACGGCTTTAGACTATATTGAAGAAACAGAAAAACAAATGGCGGAAATTGGCGTAGGTCAATTCGCTTCCATTCATGGTCGTTATTATGCAATGGATCGTGATAAACGTTGGGATCGTGTAGCCCTTACTTACAATGTACTAGTAGAGGGTGTTGGTCAAACAGCTGACAGTGCGAGAAGTGGTGTAGCAGAATCCTATGAGCGCGATGTAACAGATGAATTTGTCATCCCATTTAGCGTTCAAGAGCATGGAGAACCAGTGGCAACGATTGACGATAATGACGCTGTTATTTTCTTCAACTTCCGTCCTGACCGTGCTATTCAACTGTCAAAAGTGTTTACAAATAATGAATTTGATGGCTTTGCTTTATCAGCGAATCACCCACAAAATTTAAAATTTGTGTCTTTCACACATTATAGTGATGAGGTAAATGCTCAAGTTGCATATGAAAATGACAACTTAAAAAATACGATTGGTGAAGTGTTAGCTACTAATGGCAAAACACAGCTTCGTATTGCAGAAACAGAAAAGTATCCGCATGTTACATTCTTTATGAGTGGTGGCCGTGAGGAGAAATTTGACGGTGAAGAGCGTATTTTAATTGCATCCCCAAAGGTTGCCACATACGATTTGAAACCTGAAATGAGTGCCTACGAGGTAACAGATGCATTGCTTGCAGAGATTGCGGCCGATAAATTTGATGGGATCATTCTTAATTTCGCTAACCCAGATATGGTTGGGCATAGTGGAATGTTAGAGCCAACGATTAAAGCCATTGAAGCAGTCGATGAATGTCTTGGTAAAGTAGTAGATGCGATCCTTGCAAAAGGTGGCGCAGCTATTATTACAGCTGACCATGGTAACTCTGATGAAGTTCTTACTTTAGTAGGGGAGCCAATGACAGCTCATACAACAAATCCTGTTCCAGTAATTGTGACAAAACCAAATTTAATGTTAAGAAATGGTGGCATTTTAGCCGATTTGGCGCCAACCATGTTAGAATTATTAGAGGTGTCACAACCTTCTGAAATGACAGGACAATCATTAATTGAAAAAGAGGAGAATTAATTATGCCATTTATTACACAGATTTATGCGCGCGAAGTTTTAGACTCACGTGGGAACCCAACAGTAGAAGTTGAAGTATTTACAGAATCAGGCGCTTTTGGTCGCGCTATCGTGCCATCAGGTGCATCTACTGGTGAATATGAGGCAGTAGAATTACGCGACGGTGACAACTCACGTTACCTAGGCAAAGGTGTATTAAAAGCAGTTGAAAATGTAAACACAATTATTGCTGAAGAGTTAGAAGGCAACTATTCTGTTCTTGACCAAGTAGTTATCGACAAAGCTTTAATCGAGCTAGACGGCACAGAAAACAAAGGTAAACTAGGTGCCAACGCAATTCTAGGCGTATCGATGGCAGTTGCACATGCTGCGGCAGATTATTTAGATGTACCTCTTTATCAATATCTTGGTGGATTTAACTCAAAACAACTACCAGTACCAATGATGAACATCTTAAATGGTGGCGCTCACGCTGACAACAACGTAGACATTCAAGAATTCATGGTAATGCCTGTAGGCGCAGAATCATTCCGTCATGCATTACGTATGGGTGCTGAAATCTTCCACAGCTTAAAAGCAGTACTTAAAGCGAAAGGCTATAATACAGCTGTAGGTGATGAAGGTGGTTTCGCACCAAACCTTGGTTCTAACGAGGAAGCAATTACTGTAATTTTAGAAGCAATCGAAAAAGCTGGCTATAAACCAGGTGAAGAAGTGAAACTTGCAATGGACGTTGCTTCATCTGAACTATTCAATAAAGAAGATGGCAAATATCACTTAGACGGTGAAGGTGTTGTTAAAACTTCTGAAGAAATGGTTGACTGGTACGAAGAGCTTACAAATAAATACCCAATCATCTCAATTGAAGATGGCTTAGACGAAAACGACTGGGCAGGACACAAATTATTAACAGATCGTATCGGCGCTCGCGTACAATTAGTAGGTGACGATCTATTTGTAACAAATACGAAAAAATTATCGGCTGGTATTGAGCAAGGTGTTGGTAATGCAATCCTTATCAAAGTAAACCAAATCGGTACATTAACAGAAACATTTGATGCAATCGAAATGGCAAAACGCGCTGGTTACACAGCAGTTATCTCTCACCGCTCTGGTGAATCTGAGGATGCAACAATTGCTGATATCGCAGTTGCTACAAACGCTGGCCAAATTAAAACAGGTGCTCCATCACGTACAGACCGCGTAGCTAAATACAACCAACTTCTTCGCATCGAAGACCAACTTGGTTCAACAGCTGAGTACCTTGGTTTAAATTCATTCTATAACTTGAAGTAATCATTTATTTGTATGGAAAATAGCTTGAACCTTGTCATACACGACATTTTAGCAAGGTTTGAGCTATGTCATACATCAGCATAAATTGTGCAATACAGTTGTATTGTGTAAGCCTCTTATTTATGGGTATTAAAATACTCATGGATAGGAGGTTTTTTGTGTGTTCATAAAGGATTTGTTAATGGAGTTTATCTTTGATTTACAGATTAAAAATTATTCAGATAGGACCATTGAAACTTATAACTACAATACGACGGATTTTATTCAGTATTTGATTGCAGAAGAATATGTCACGCTAAACATTATGGCTCGCACCAAGCTGTTGAAAGAAGATAAGACCGTTATTCAAACATTTACAGACAAAGAAGTTGCAAAAATGATAGAAGCATACGATTTTAAAACGTATTTAAATGCAAGAAATAAGGTATTTGTAGCCATGCTCGCTGATACGGGTATTAGGCTGTCAGAATTAATTAATTTAGAAACCGATTGGATAAATGATACCAATCTAAAGATTTTCGGGAAAGGAGCAAAATGGCGCTATGTAGGTCATCAACAAAGTAGTTATTCAGTTCAGGCGTGTTGATTAGGGAAAAATAGGTTTATTATTGATCGATGAAAGGGTTTTTCTTGTTGCTATTTAGTGTCGAGCCCCAAAACAGAATCGCTAAAGCTACTTTCGTTCGTTTTATAGGAATACTTTGAAGATTTATCGAAACAAAATCGCTCTTTATCGAAACTATTTGAGCTTTTATCGAAACAAAATCTAATTTTATCGAAACTATTTGAGCTTTTATCGAAACAAAATCTCATTTTATCGAAACTATTTGGGCTTTTATCGAAAAACAAGCTCTTTCTATCAAAGAAATCAACCACATGTTATGATGAAGAGCTTGTAGTGAAGGGCTACTCGACGCCCGCTAGCAGGAAGCCTTGCTCTGTGCGAAAGCGAAGCGTCAGCGACAAATTGTTTTATCTGAAGCGACAGCAACAAAACGAGTAGCCCGTAGCGGAAATCAGATCCTTCTAATTTAATTATGGTGGATAAAAATGGTTAATCAACATACCTGTATTCAGTTATGTATCCATCTAATAAGTTAAGCTTTGGGTATGATGTTGAATATATTATTTGTACTGAATGTGGACTAATAATTGAAAGTTATGTAGAAAACCAGAGAAATATAAGGGGACACTTTAGATGTTCTTCAAGTAACGGGTACAAGAGTTTAAGATAAAGCTACCGAATAAAGGTAGCTTTTCTTTTTGATCTAACGGAGCTAATTGAGTAATATATTTTGTTAATAAAATTATTCCTTATTCCGAATAAGTTCTCTATATGTTGATATTTTTTTATCTAGCATTTTATATGTTTCTTGTAATGTTTTTAATTGAACTTCAATAGAACTTTTATGATCTTCTAAAAGTTTTAACCTTGCTTCAGTAGTTTGTTCTCCTTTTTTAAATAGACTGGTATATTCTTTAATTTGTGTTATGGGCATTTTAGTTTCTTTCAATTTTAAAACAAAAGTTAACCATTTTAGATGATAATCAGTATACCGTCTTTCTCCATATTCATTTCGATCCGGGAGAATGATACTTTCTTTTTCGTAATATCGTAGCGTGTGTGTACTAACCCCTAATATTTGAGCTATTTCACCGATCGTGTACATATTTATTTACCTCCATTTTTTATAGAAACATTAAGGGTCAAAAAAGGATTTGACTTAGAGTTTACTCTAAGGAATATAATAACAACTGTACAAATTATAATTAATTTGAACAACACAAGTAAAGAGTATCATTTAGGAGGAATATAAGTGAAATATACAGTTATTACAGGTGCAAGTTCAGGAATTGGTTATGAAACTGCTTTAGCTTTTGCATTTCGTGGAAAAAATTTAGTCCTAGTTGCCCGCAGAACTGATGAGCTTGAGAAATTAAAGTCAGAAATAGCGAAGATTAATTCAGATTTAGACGTTATTATTCGAACAACTGATTTATCAGTTAGTAAAAATGTATATGAGCTTTATGATGGGCTTAAAAATTATCAAATTGAGACTTGGATAAACAATGCAGGGTTTGGGAATTTTGCATCTGTCGGAGAACAAAATTTAAATAAAATCGAGACAATGTTACATTTAAATATCGAAGCTCTAACAATTTTGTCATCACTTTTCGTACGAGATTACTCGAATATTGAAGGAACTCAATTAATCAATGTTTCATCAGGTGGGGGATATAGAATTGTTGCAGATGCTGTTACTTACTGCTCAACTAAGTTTTATGTAAGTGCGTTTACAGAAGGGCTTTCACACGAACTAAAAGCTCAAGGGGCAAATATGCAAGCAAAAGTTTTAGCTCCCGCTTCTACTGAAACAGAATTTATAAAACGTTCTTATGATCTCCAAGAAAATGTTAAATTAGCCGGCATTTTACCAAAGTATCATACTGCTAAAGAAATGGCAGGATTTATGCTCGACCTTTATGATAGTGAAAAGGTAGTAGGAATAGTAGATGGAATTACGTATGAATTTGAATTAAAGGACCCTATTTATCCAAATATCGTATTAGAAAGAAACTAATTCATATTCAATACTTTTTATTGAAAGAAAACCTAAAAAAAAAGACCCTAATTGTTTAAGATTATTATAGAGGAGAGTTATTCAACTAACGGAGTGCTTTACCTGAAGATCATTAGAGTTGCGTTTGCAGCTCTTTTTTTTATTGAATTAACGAAGTACGATAGTTTATTTCAATCAGAACAACAGAAACTTATAACTACAATACAACTCACTTTATTCAATATCTGGACGAGTTTCATGAGGTGAATGAAATTGAAGACGTTTCTACAGTTCATGTAAAAAAATATATTCAACATCAATTAAATCTTGGTAAAAAGGCGACTAACATTAACATTGTAATTAAATCGTTGAGGTCGTTTTACACGCATTTGGTGGCGGAAGAATATGTCACGTTAAAGAAATGCATGAGCGACAAAAAATACGTGCCAAACAATGCAAAAGAAAAGTGAAGGTTCACCACATAAACCTTAGAACAATGAAAATTTTAAAGTTCACTGCATGAACTTTGGGAACCATTGGTATAAAGGCTATAACCTCTAATTATACCCTTTGAGGTCATGTACATTATGCACACCCTTGAAGTGCGTCATGTTTCGTGACGTACCCATATGTTTTAACCAACGAGAAATCTTGCTCGTTAATTCAATAAAGTCAGAGTTGACCACATTTAATATCCATTGAACCCTATCACAACATTCTGTTATTATTATCCTAATTACATAATATAATCCAATACATAATTACATAAAGATAAAAAATTACTGAGGGGTAAAAACATGAAGAGAAAAACAAAGGCGACTATCGTTATCATTGTAATAATGGGCATTTTTGGTGGGATTTTTGGTTACTTCAAATTCACTGAACATATGGAGAAACCTGTTCCTGAAAAAGAAAAAGAAAAAGCAACTGTTGAACATAATGGAGCAATTCTTGAAAGTAAAACTGTTACAAAAGAAGAATTACTTTATCCTGACAATTTAATAGAACACAAAGTGAACGAAGCCATTCACAGCATGTCTCATCAAAAGGTTGAAGCTAAAGTAAAATGGGGTCACGAGCAAATAACACAAGATAAAGTTGACCGATTGTTGGCTGTATGCAAAATGAACGATTATAAGTTTAAAGAGCTTTACATTTCAATATTGGAGAGATGGTCGAAAGGTGATTTTTCAAACGCCGTTGATGAGCACAACAAAATTTGGCAACTTCAAGGTGGCGAAGAATCAAGAAATTCAGGGAAAGCAATTCGTTTACTATCGCCCGAGGAAGAAGCAGAATATATTGAGCACAATTTAAAATATGATTTATATGATGGCACTCATTAATGGGCGTTATTTTTATTTGTCGTCACTAAACGCACCAGTTTCGCGTTTGGTGCGTTTTTTTATTTAGGCGGATAAATCATATGTAAAATTGTTTTGGATCAACAGGCGTTGTAGTTTCGTTTTTAATCGTATGATTCTATGATGTGCAGCAGGGCGACTGATTTTTAATTCCTCGCAACTTAAAATAAGCTATTACTTAGTAGCTTCACTAATATCGCCTCAAAGGTATGCAAATACTTTTGAGGCGATTTTTTTGTTGCTCAGGTGATGTCCAAGAAGGTAGGGCAGAAAAGTGATCGGGTCCTCAGGAAAAGTGATCAGGTAGGGCAGAAAAGTGATCGGGTCCCCAGGAAAAGTGATCAGGTAGGGCAGAAAAGTGATCGGGTATCCAAGGAAAGTGATCAGGTAGGATGAAAAAGTGATCGGGTCCCCAAGAAAAGTGATCAGGTGGGGCAGAAAAGCGCTCGGATCCTCAAGATAACTGCTCAGGCTTGATAAACCCAAAATCCCCCACTATAATTCAAATGCACCTTATGCCCTAGAAATTAGGTTTTAATTAATTGGATCTATCATCTATTTTTAATTTTAATAAATATACAAGACGGTCATCATCTATCATTTTTTTTACTTCATTTTCGTCCTGCAAGTCGTATGTTCGCATAGAGTTTCCTTTTGATTCTCTGTATACACCCAGTAAATAGGTTTCATTTAGTTCTAATTTGAATGTTTTATCTCCAATTGCATAATCCCATCCACTAATACCAGCAACAGATTGAATTTTGCCGATTTTTTGAGGGGTTACTTGAACGCCTGGTCCATAAAGAAAAGCAAAAGATTCATCATCAGTTTTTATGATGCCAAATCCTATATTACCTTCCTCTACTTTGTTTGGACTTTGCCCAAAAGATAGTGACGTTAATGACTTAGATTCCAATTGTCCATCTTTGTAACTTTCAACCCAAAGATCAATCCAATGCTTGTCAGCATCATTTAATTTGAAATCAAAATCGTATAATATCCCTAAATTTAAATCTTTAAAAGTACTCACATATTTAGAATCAGTATTACTTGAAATGGTCGCTATTTCTGTATTCTTTTGATTAGTACAGCCTGAAAGAAATAACAAAAATAATGTTGGTAGGATAATAAAAATTTTTCTCATAAATCAACCTCACCTTTTATGAATTTACTGACCTAATGAAGACAACTTGCTGTATAGATTATTATTCGGCAAATATTGTAAAAAACCTTGTAATTCCTTTAATGGAATGGATGTGTTTGTTTCGTTTATATGCTTTTAGATGAACCTTCGTAGTGTAGAAATTGGAATTACTATTTTCTCAACATATTAGGGAAAGGATAGGCAAGTGAGAGAAAATTGTATATGAAGGGATCTAAGAAGAAGTGTTTTCGCTATTTTTGTTGTTGAACTTATTGTACTGACGTTGACGTTGCAGGTTTCTTCAATAAATGGATTTTGATGATGGTAAATTTATTAAAAATTGGAACTTATATTTGTATAGAGCGTATTAGTAAAGATTGGTATTTTTGAGGCTCATCACCAAAAGTTGTGGATGACATTTTTTTAAATATATGCACTGTATATTAGTTGATTGTAGTGGAGGCTGGGCGACTCCTTGGGGATCAGCGTCACAGATTAGACCCTGGAGCGAGCAACGCGAGTGAAGCGGCTCATCGGACGCCCCCAGGAAAGCGCCCAGTCGGAACGGAAATCAACCACACGTTTTGGTGAAGAGCCATTTTTGAATAGGGGTGAATGAATGGTTAGAAGAAGAGGCACGTATCAAATAAAAATTCGTGACAAGCAGCTCATTTGTTTATTTTGTCAGAACGATCAATTTCAACATCGTGAAGTTTATATGGATTTAAGTCCTTTAGGTGAAACGGTGACGGATCAACTCACATTGCAATCATTTTACTGTACATCATGTGGTGATATCCGAATGTTTCAAGAAAAGAATCGATTTGACCATACGTTACAAAAACATGTATCTATTATTGAGTATACAGAGGTAACAAAAGAATGAGTACAAGTGATTTAATGCAGAAAAAAAGTCGTATTACGATTTTTAATGAGCCTGTTATTTGTAGATTTTGTTCAAATGATGTATTTATTCCTTATGAAGTATATGCGAATGTTGAACAGCCCGGTATCGGTGTATATCATGTTCGTAATATAGCAATTTGTCAACATTGTGGTGAAACAAAATATTTTGGAGATCCAAGCTATTATGATGCTGAAAAAGATACTTATATTTGGGCATTGAATCAGTATTTACTTTCCGATACCGTTAGAAAATATAAGATTAAGGTTTTATTATATGTTGGGAAAAGAAATAACGATAGAATAACTTCTTTTATAAATAAGCTTGTTCAAGATTTTAGTATAGAAGTAGAGAATATGAGCGATTTAAAAGGGGGAGTAGTACTTCAAATGAAGCTTTCTAGTTTAAATGATATACAAACGATTAGATCTATAATAATCGATTCTGCGAAGCGACTGAATATAACGATTAAGGATTTAACCATTAAATAGGATTATCGAAGTGACATTTATTTAAATGTTGCTTTTAATAGGAGAGTACCACATATCCAGTAACGTAAGGAATAAAATATATGGATTTCATTTGGCTCATCACTAAAACGTATGCTATGAATATAGGTGTAAAATAGGCTTAGAAAATGGAGAATACAATACTGAAAGGAAAGTGGATACGATGAAAATTCTTGAAACAGAACGACTTACCCTTCGCTTACAAACAACAGATGATGCAGATTTTATTCTTGAGCTAATGAATGATCCTTCATGGCTAGAGTTCATTGGTGATCGTGGTTTGAGAACAGTAGAGGATGCGCGTGAATATATAAAGAATGGAGCAATTCGCACGTATGAGCAATTTGGCTTTTGTTTTTTTTTAGTTGAAAGAAAAGAAGATCAAAGCCCGATAGGCATTTGTGGTCTAGTTAAAAGAGACTCGCTAGAAGATGTGGATATTGGCTTCGCTTTTCTTCCTCAGTATTGGGGCAAAGGATACGCCTATGAAGCAGCTTCAGCGACATTGGCATATGGTTTAGATACACTAGGGCTAAATCGTATAGTGGCTATCACAACTCAAGATAATCACGCTTCAGCAAAGCTACTCGAAAAAATAGGCTTGAAGTTTGAAAGATTAGTCCAACTTTCCAATGATCCTGAAGAACTTAGACTTTTTTCGTTCAATAGTGACTCATAAATATTATGAAAGAAAAGGTGAGAATCTGAATATTAGAGAGGCGAATAAATTAGATTACCCGGAATTAAGAAAAATCTATCTGGAATCGCGTCGTAAAAATTTCCATTGGGCGGCTTTAGAAGAAATGACATTAGACGATTTTGATAAAGATACTATAGGAGAGCATATAATTGTAGCGGAAGAAGATAATCATCTACTTGGATTTGCATCATTATACTTGCCAGATAATTTTATTCATAATTTATTTATTAATCCAAATTACTTTGGTAAAGGTATAGGGGGTCACTTACTAAATGCCTCCATTAAAAAAATGAATAAACCGTTAAGATTAAAATGTGTATCCGAAAATCATATAGCGTTGAAATTTTATGAGAAGAATGGTTGGAAGAAGGTAAACGAAGAAGGGGAAAAGGAAAAATATTGGGTTATGAAATATGAATAACAAATTAAGAAGGTATTGAAATAAACTTCCATCTGATGGAGGTTGGGCGACTCCTTGGGAATCAGTGTCACAGATGAGACCCTGCAGCGAAGTGAATAGGGGAACGAAGGTTAAAAGCATCACGTACTGTGATAAAGCCTTCGTGACCAACTTCGCTTGCGCTTTCGCACAAAAAACATTTGTCGCTGTCGCTACGTTTGCACTGCGCTTTCGCACAAAAAACATCTGTCGCCCCGATGCCTCCAAAAAAGTCCTCAATTGCAAAGGATCAACCCCTTGTTTTGTCGAAGTGACACCTTTATTTCTTTGACACAATAGTATTTCGAAAAAAAGAGACAGTCTTTCGTGATTAACACGTTAGACTGTCTCTTCGTTCATTTAACAACTTCTTGCTGTGCCCAATATTTGTCTAGTTCTTGATCTAGATATACCCAACCTTTCCATGCAATATGAATCGTATCCATAATAAAATACGGATCATATTCATGGCCAGAGAAGTCAACATATGGAACATTAGCATCAGTTAAGATGTTATTCATTTTTTCGTAATATTTTTGTCGACGTTCCTCAGGGTATTCTGTGTAGTCATACCAATGACCATTTACTGGAATAG
The DNA here is from genome assembly GCF_030209535.1 of Lysinibacillus sp. fls2-241-R2A-57. NCBI lineage: Bacteria > Bacillati > Bacillota > Bacilli > Caryophanales > Bacillaceae > Lysinibacillus > Lysinibacillus sp. fls2-241-R2A-57. The sequence continues at coordinate 16,310 of NZ_JARVRU010000070.1, read as the reverse complement.
AGATAAATAATGGCTTTGCACCAGCATCCTTTAACACATCAATGACTAGCTGAAAATCTTCATATTCGGGTGAATTCGTATAATCTTCGTTCTTTCGCATTCCTTCAAACTTAGATAAATTCGAATTTACAAGTCGTTTATAAAATTTATTTTCAATCATTAAATCATTGGATACACGTTTTTCGCCATATTCCTCAGCATTTTTCAATTGTTGCTCAAATGTTTGATTCGTAACTAGTTCGTCTTTATCTTTTAATTTATGCGACTCACGAGGGAAAATCGAGTAATACAAATCTTTTTTCTCTAGCATAGCCTTTTGGACACGACCAGCCATCATTGCAAGACGCCCAACGATAGGTCTTTTCTTACCATCCGATAATTTATATTCATAAATGGTTTTTAACAGTTGATCACGACTTACTGTATCAAACTCTAGAAGTCGTTTCATTGCTCGATTTCGAAGGTCTTCATCAATGTCCTTATTGTAGGCTAAATCGTAGGCATGCAACATTGAATAGTTAGGAGAAAAATGTAATTCATCCATTCCTTTTTTCGTAAACCATTGAGGAGAAATGATGAATACAATTTTTTTATCCTTTAAATTTTTCTCCTGTGCAGCAAAGTTTAAAAAGTGTGTAATTGACTGCATACCTCCTCGCCCAACCATAAATGTCGTGTACGGGGCATCCGTAGCTCGCGCATAATTATAAGGGTGGAAGGGGTCAAAACGATTTAATTCTGAGGAGCCATATAAAGGTAAGGAATTAGGCTCCTGCAACATCCGCTCCTGGAAATACATACCCTGGAACACTAACGGAGACATACTAGTTTTTGCTTGCTCTACATCTTCATCTGAAATAAAAGCTTTTATCCAGGAGTTAGGGAAGAACAAAAATGCAGCAAAAAGAACAAAAGCAATTAAAAGTGATATAAAGCCTTTCTTAATCATTGTCTTTCAGCTAATTTCGCTGCAATACGATTTGGCGTGTTCCATTCCTCACGGTTAAAATCAGTAATTGGCACTGAGATGTCAAAGCGGTTTTCAATTTCTACTAATAAATTAATGGTACCGAATGAATCAAGAAGTCCTTCTTCAAATAGATCGATATCTGGGTTTTCTAAAACGATATCGTCCTCGCATAACTCTACTAGCATTTCAAAAATTTGTTGTTTATCCATTTTATAAATCTCCTTTATTGTTTAGGCTGTGTTATAAGCGATTAACATGAACAGAGCCGTTGTTTAAAATAATCTTCCTGAGAAAATATAGAAGCCAAAGCAAATTGCATTAAAAGTGATAAACACTCCTATTGCATGTGTCCATTTATTTTTTGGCCAAATTTTACGTTTTTTATTCCAGCGTTCAAATTTATCGAAGCTGATAATTAACAAGGCATGGTAGAGACCGTAGACAACAAAGTGCCATTCCAATCCGTGCCAAATCCCCATTAAGAAGAATAGTAAAAAGAAGCCAAGATACGAAACTGTGTATTTGTTTTTAATCCATTTTTTCTTCGTCATCCAAAGCACAAAGCGCATATAGACATAATCTCGGAACCAGAATGAAAGGCTCATATGCCAGCGATTCCAGAAGTCTTTAATATTACGGCTTGTGAATGGTCGGTTAAAGTTGATAGGCGTTTGAACACCCATGATGCGACTGACACCAACCGCAAAAGCACTGTAACCCGCAAAATCGAAAAATAAATAAAAACTATACATATACATATACGCTATTTGCCCTTGAAAAGGTGTCAAATAGTTATACGTTTGATTTGGTAAATAAATAAGTGTGTAGTTATATATTAAATAAGCCACAATAAATTTATATAAAAAGCCTACAAATATATAATTGATCCCACTTAACAGTAACTTTTGATAGTCTTGACCAGACGGCACTGTGTGCATATCTTTAGAAAAGCGTCGCCAACGATCAATAGGTCCTGATGATACTGTTGGGAAGAACAGTAAGAAATAGGCAAGCTCAACTACCGAAATTTTATCTTTAATTAAGCCATCGCGTGTTTCTAAAATCATTTGTACCGCTTTAAAGGTAATGTAGGATACCCCTAAAAACCCGAATAGATTTTTAAGACCAAGTATTGGCAGAACCTTCACGAGTACAAGTGGCAAAATTGACAATAGCACAGCGATTACGAATACGGAAGTGCTATTCTTCTGTAATCGATATTTTTGGTAAACAATAATTAATACTAACTGAAAAACAGTAAATAGTATAAGAGAAATTGAGCCGTTAAGGGAGTTACCAAAAATAATAGCTAAAATGATTATCGAAATAAAGATATTATAGCGTTTAGCTGATTTCCCACGTAGCCCTAAAATAATTGTTGGCAGTAACATAATACCAATGATGATGAAAAAACCTATATTTCCATAAGGCGTCATACTGTTTCCATAACCGCCAATCCTTTACGATCAACTTTACCGTTTGAATTTAAAGGTAAAGTGTCAATGTATTTGAATGTTTTCGGAATCATATAAGATGGTAAATAATCCGATAACAAAGCTTTTAGTTGCTTCGTCATTTTGAAGGCAGAGTCCGTTAATGGTTCTCGAAGAACAATATATGCACTTAGTGAAACAATCTCATCATCTTTATAGATAGGTATAACAACACAGCTAGAAACAGGTGGAAGATTGCCGATTTGTTTTTCAATTTCTTCAATTTCTAAACGATAACCGTGCAATTTTACCTGGAAATCCTTTCGTCCAGCAAAGAACAGATAGCCATCCTTTTCATAACCAACGTCCCCAGTTTTATAAATACGTTGATCCTCTATTGTAGGGAAAGCTTTAAGTGTTAAGTCAGGTGCTCCAAGATAGCCTGCACTAACAGTTGGACCAGAAATTATAATCTCGCCATCTTCTAGTAAGGATAGATTAGGCTCAGATAGAGGGGCGATTGGTAGTTGGTCAAATTGCTCCATAAGCTCCGCTGTTACTTCTACATAGGATACTGCAACAGTTGTTTCAGTAGGCCCATATAAATTAAAAATAGATGCTTGTGGGAAGCGTTGCATTAATTCTTTTGCTAAGGATATTGGTAAAACCTCTCCGCAGAATAAAAAAGTATTTAAAGAAGGCATTAACTCCTGATGCCACTCTTTGTTCATTAAACAAATCTTCGCAAAGGAAGGTGTGGAAGTCCAAACTCGAATACCAGAAGTAGCCAATGATTCGAATAACGCCTTTGGATTAGCAATTTGCTCTTGCGTAATTGCGTAAAGCGTTTGCCCACTAACGAGTGCAGGATATAAATCCATCACAGATAAATCAAAGGAATAAGGCGCTTGATTTAAAAATACTCCAGATTCTTGTAATGGGAAGTATTCATGCATCCAAGCAACAAAGTGCGCTAAATTATCGGCTGTAATTTGGACACCCTTTGGTTTCCCAGTAGAACCAGATGTGTAAATAATATAATAAATTTCTTGATCCTGAACCCATGTTGAAGGCTGCGTCGAAATATTCGTAGTTTGAGTCACTATATCACTTACCTCAGCTACAGGAACTGACTGGTGTGTGTTTAACGTTTCAGTCTTTAGTAGTAAGCAAGCCTGAGACGCTTCTATAATGATTTGTAGCCTTTCAGACGGTGTAGACGAGTCAACAGGTACATAAGGATGACCAGCCTTTACAGCACCTAAAAAGGCAACGATTTGTAAAGGTGACATATGCCCATAGACGACAATGGGTTGTTGTCTTTTCAAATCAAGAGCCATTAAATACTGCGCTACACGATCAGAAAGGTCCCAAAGCTCACCATACGTTAAGGAATCAGTATTGGTTTGATATGCAGTTCGATGTGGATGTTCGTGTGCCACATTTTGAATAGCCTCTAAAATACTTAACATAATATATATCTCCTTTTCTTAAAATTCAGTATATATAAATGGTCCTGCATTCATATCATGGAAGCCATGAATAAGAAACAAGAGCACCAAAATGATGAAATAAAATAACGTAAAGCCTATAAAACGAAAAAGCTCATTATTTTTGATGGATTGCATATGTCCACCTCCAATTATAAATGAAAAAAGAATATAACTTTGTAAATATACTAAAAAAATACATATTTTTTCAAGTTATTTTTAGTAACCTTTTTTCCTTTTATTAAATTTTTATCACTGTTTTGACGGAAAGTGGAGAAAAATGTTGCCGAATTTTAAATTATTCATTAAATCATAAGAAAAGTTTAAGGTAAAATTAAGAATTTGGAAAAGTTAGTTAAAATGGAAGAAAAGAAATTGGTTTATTATTGTCGTTTTTCCAACTTAATTTGCCGGCTCATAACATAACGAGTGATTGATTTTCGTTTCCAACTGTACGTTTTCCGTGGAACGCCCTACCTTTTAGCCTTCGTTCCTCTGATAGGCTCGCTTCAGGATTAATCCCCAAGGAGTCGCTCAGTCTCCATTCCGCTCAACTTATATAAATACCATACGTTTTAATAAATGTCATTCCTAACTTTTGGTAAAAGGTCGTGAGCGATAAACTTCCTTGCGTTATTGCACGCTCGCTTAATGGATGAACACACAATAACGTGTGGTTGATTTCCGTTCCGACTGGGCACGACCAGCCCCTACTCCAATCAACTAATATACAAGGCATATATTAAAAAAATGTTATCCACAACTTTTGGTGATGTGCCGAACAGCTTTTATATTGTTTATTATTACCATTTTCAACGCATTATATTAAGCTTAATGAATAAAAGTAAAATCAAAGTAAACTCAATGGAAAATGTCGGTATTATTTTTTACCTCTTTCAGCAAACGAAAGTGGCAGCGGCAGTACACAAGCCTCCCGTTTCTAAAATAATGGGATGAAAAAGGGGGATATTAAGCAGATTATGGAGTTGGCAATCTTTTGAGGGCTGTTGCGATACATATTGAGCAAAAGAAAAGTGCTATCATCAGTTAATTATCTCAACTTATGATAGCACCCTAAGTATTATTTGATTACATTTAAAACTTTTTTTGAAACGTAAAATTCAGTGCCGTTGTAGACATTGATTGTGTCAAAAGTATGAGTCTTTGTCGTCTTTGTCGTCTTTGTTGAGGAGTCCTCATACATCAACGTGTTCTTATTCACGGGGATTGTAACTGTTACATCATTTTTTTGTGCAATAAACTTAGGGTTTTCTTTGTCAGCTAAGTCAATTTTAGTTGTATAGCCTTTTTCTTTGAATTCTTTTGTAGCGGGGATATATAAATCATCTGTAAGCTTATTTAAATCAAAGCCCATAAACTGTGCCATTGAATGTGCTAAATCAGTGTTTTCTACAAGGCCTGTAATTTTTGATGGCCCGTATGAGTATAAAAATACATCTTCACCCGTATGCCCACCAGTTGTATAGCCAATGTTTGCACGATTTGCAAGCATTTTTACCATTTCTTTGCCGATGTCTTTAGTCGATTTTAATGTTGCTAGCTCGCCTTTAGATAAATTATCTAATCCATAAAGTGCAGCGACTTCTACAATATTTGATTTATCTTTTTTTAAATAGCTTAACGCACCTTCAATTGTCATTGTAGCTTTCTTCAGAGGATCGATATAGGCAGATACAGGTATGCTAGCGTAAGTACTAGACGTGTTGGCATTCCCCATTGAAATACCACTATTACAATGGTCTGTAACAGCAATGACCATTGTATTGCCATCTTCTTTTGCAAAATCAACGGCTTCTTTCACTGCAGCATCAAAGGATAGAATGTCGCTAATGATACCGATTGTGTCATTGGCATGAGCCGCCCAGTCCACCTTACTGCCTTCTACAAATAAGAAGAAGCCGTCCTCATCCTTTTTCAGCGTATTAATTGCTTTATTCGTCATCTCAGCAAGAGTTGGTTCAGATGCTTTTGTTGTAGCCCGATCCAAATCGAAGGCAAGGGCACCTGGAGCAAAGCTTCCCCAAATTTTTGATGAATGGCTATTTAGGAGCTCATCGCGTGTTTTAACGATGTCATAATTTTTTTCTTTTAGGACATCTACTAAATTCTCGCCATCTTTACGAGCATTTTTTGTTGAGCCTGGCGCCAGAGACTCAAAGCCGCCACCTAATACGACATCAATATTTTGATAAACTTGCTGCTCAGCGATGTTATCATATTGGCTTCTATTATTAACATGTGCAGAAAATCCTGCTGGTGTCGCATGTTGAATTTCAGAAGTTGAAATCAATCCTGTTGCCTTGCCCTGTTGTTTAGCCCCTTCTAAAACATTGGCTACAGGTTTAAAGGCATCCTCTTTAGCAATTTTCTCTAGCCCTGGCGAATTAATAACAGACGGTAACACACCGACATAATTATCATTTGATTTATGACCAGTTGCTAACGCAGTAGCGGCAGGAGCTGAGTCTGTAATTGCCGATTCAGCAGAGTACGTACGCACGGCACCTGATAAAATTCCGTCCATTGCCAAGCTTTCACCTTTATACCAACGAGAAAGTGTAACGGCACTATTACTACTGCCATCCATCACAAGCATAATAACATTTGTTGGCTTCTTTACTTCAGCTGCTTGTACTTCCGGTTGAGCGATACTAAACGACGATAAAATAAGGGCACTTGCAAAAAACAATGAACACCATTTTTTTGAGTATTTCATGATTTGCCTCCTTTAGGTGAATTCAAAAAGTAAGTGTAAAGGAAAGTTGCTATTAAGAGTGAAAGTGGGAAAATTGGACTTAATGTAGTATTGAAGGGGGAAAATAGAATCTGCTTACTATCCATTGATGGAAGCTAGCAGATTCTTTCAGTAATTTTATGGCTGGGTTAGAAAGAATGTTCTTCACCGTCAATTGTTTCATAAAGTAAAACACCATCTTCATCAATGAACAAGTTTAGAACTTCTTCTTCTAATAACACTTCCTCTGAGCCATCGTTTACATTAATTTTTGTTAAATAGCCTGCATTATCATAATCACTGCAATAAACCGCATTGTCATCAGCAGCTAAGTAGTAGCAGGCTGATTCAGTAATTTGTGCAGTTTGTTTTGTTGCTATGTCATAAGCGTATACCATGCTGTCGGTTATGCTAGTATAATAAATAACGTTGCCAACAGTATCTGCGTACCACATATCATGCATAAAATCGTAAGCATTACTTGTAGCAACAACATAGTTTTCCCTTACCCATAGATGATCTTCACTTAGTTTTTCGTCATTCACTAAAAAATATGCGTAGGAAATAGCATAAGGCTCATTAGGATCGACATCATTCCAAGTCGTATCAATATGATACCAATTACCGTCAATACTTACTAAATTCCATGCATGAAGCTGATTATCGCTGTAGCCATAAACGTATTTAACATCGAGACCAGCCGCTAAAAATAAACGATAGGCTAGTAATGCGTAAGCTTGACAAACCCCAGTTTCTTTACTGATTAATTCATAAACTGTTTGACCATAAGTCTCACTTTCTCCAGAATAAGTAGCTAGTTGTACGATATAGTCATTGATGGTTTTAGCACGACTAAAGTCATCCATGTCATTTGTAATATACAAATTAGCAAATTCTTGAACATAAGAATCAACTAACTTTTCTTTCTCGGCATCTGAGAAATATGTAAAATTAAATTCGATTAAGTAACCGTTATCCGTTTCTATTGCTTCACATGTGAAACTGTCGATATAACCTGCAGTATAAGGGTTAACAAAGGAAATTAAGCTTTTTATATCATTTAGCTGTACTTTAAGTGTATCCCAATCTAATTTTCCTCTATATAATACTTTAAAGTTTGGCTCGAATTTTGATATTCGCTTTTCAATGATCTTTGAAAATTGAAGCAAAGCAGGATCTTTTTTGAATAATGTCGTTGAAAAAAGATCATCTGTTGAAAAATCTGCGGATGGCGCTTTGCTAGCGGGTTGCTTGTCTTCTGTAAAGGCTTCTTCTTGCGATTCAGGTTCCTCGTCTACTAGTGCATTGATTGCCTTAAAAGTAGCTGAACAAGCGGTAAGCAAGCTTAAAGGAATGAGCAAAAAAATCAGCCACATATACTTCTTCATATATACCTCCAGTATTATTACATTTTTAACTATTATAGGTTAATGCGTTAAGGAGGTGTTATCTATTTTTTGTAAAACTAAATTCTTCACCAATAGATGGGAATGACATTTATATTAAAAATTGATCTTCGTTCCGACTGGGCGACTCCTTGGGGATCAGCGTCATAGATGAGACTATGGAGCGAGCCAGAAGAGGACGAAGGCTAAGAGCATCACATCCTGTGATAACGCCTTCGTGACCAACATCGTGTTGGCTTAAGCGGCTTATCGGACGCCCCAGTCGGAACGGTAATCAATCTCGCGTTATGGCAAAGGGTTTAAAAATAACTTAAATGGGAAAAATAAGGTTATTTATTAATCTCAGTTTGTCAAGGCAACCTTTTTTTGTTATAATGTGATTTGTTGTGATGTTCGAAGTTCGGGAGGTGCAGTGGATGCATACAGTAGTATTAGTTTCATTAATAATCGTATCAATAGCGTTGATCGTTGTAGTATTACTTCAATCTAGTAAAAGTGCAGGCTTGTCAGGTGCCATCTCGGGTGGAGCTGAACAACTATTTGGAAAGCAAAAAGCACGTGGTATGGATCTAATCCTTCACCGTGCAACAGTTGTGTTAGCAATATTATTCTTTATTTTAGCACTCGCTATTACAAAAATCTAATAGTTGAAGATATATCGCCTAACCTTACTGGTTGGGCGTTTTCTTTTATGGTGCTAATTATTTGGACGCCAATACATAGTTAGTTCAGTAAAGTGAATACCCGCGCGGGGGAGGGAAATACCCGCGGAAGCAGGGCGAATACCCGCGAAAGCAGGGGGAATACCCGCGGAAGCAAGGCGAATACCCGCGGAAGCGAGGCGAATACCCGCGAAAGCAGGGGGAATACCCGCGAAGCAGAGCAGTACCCGCGGAAGCAGGGCGAATACCTGCGGAAGCAAGGCGAATACCCGCGGAAGCAGGGCGAATACCCGCGGAAGCAGGGCGAATACCCGCGAAAGCAGGGGGAATACCCGCGAAGCAAAGCAATACCCGCGGAAGCGAAGCGAATACCCGCGGAAGCAAGGCGAATACCCGCGGAAGCGAAGCGAATACCCGCGAAAGCAAGGCGAATACCCGCGGAAGCAGGGGGAATACCCGCGAAGCAGAGCAATACCCGCGGAAGCGAAGCGAATACCCGCGCTGAGCAGGGAAATACCCGCGAAAGCGAGGCGAATACCCGCGAAGCAAAGCAATACCCGCGAAAGCAGGGCGAATACCCGCGAAAGCAAGGCGAATACCCGCGAATCTGAAAATGATAGATGGAAAAGCTAGAGTCGTGGATAGAACCATCAAATTCGTGGATAGAATCCCTAGAATCGTGGATAGAACCATCAAAATCGTGGATAGAAGAGCCAAAATGACGGATAGAATCCTCAAAATGCCGGAAAGACCATCAAAATGCAAGAAAGACCATCAAAATGCCAAAAAGACCCATCAAATTAACCAATAAAACCTCATAAAAAAAGTAACAATCGCCAAAGCTTTTGAGGAGGCTTCAGTATGGCTATAATAGTTATAGTATGTATTAGGATGAAGGAGAGCTCGCGATGAAAAAATCATTATCACAGCCTTTTTTCTTTCAAGCAGGATCACGAGCGGTTTTATTACTGCATGGGTTTACAGGAAGCTCGGCGGATGTGCGAATGCTTGGTAGGTTTTTAGAGAAAAAAGGGTATACTACATTAGCGCCTCATTATAAAGGTCACGGTGTGGAACCGGAGGAACTTATTACAACAGGTCCTGCTGATTGGTGGCAGGATGTCATAGCTGCGTACAAACAGCTACAGGAAGCGGGCTATCAGGAAATTGCTGTGGCTGGATTGTCGTTGGGTGGTGTGATGGCTTTAAACGTTGCGCTGAATAACCCAGTTAAAGGTATCGTGACGATGTGTTCCCCGATGACGATGCGCACAACGGACATTATGTTCGAAGGTGTCCTGAAATATGCAAGGGACTATAAAAAGTTCCAAGGTAAAGATGAAGAGCAAATCGAAGCTGAAGTTTCGTTAATTGCTGAAAAGGGCATGCCATCTTTACAAGAGTTGCGAGAATTTATTGATCAGACGCGTCAGCAAATTGACATGATTTATGCACCAATTTTTGTCGTACAAGCGACAAATGACGAGGTAATTGAGACAGAATCTGCCAACATTATATATAATCAAACTGAGTCACTTGAAAAACAAATCAAGTGGTATGAAAACTCAAAGCATGTTATTACGTTAGATCAAGAAAAAGATCAGTTACATGAAGATATTTATCACTTTTTAGAAAGCCTAAATTGGGCACAATAAAACATAAGAAGGATTTTCTCATGAAGGAGGGAAATTATGAAAGACCAAAAAAATTCACTACAAAGTCGGTTACTCGATTTTTTCCGTGAAGAAGATTATAAACCATTAACAGTTGGCGAAATCGAGGACGTATTTGGCTTTGAGGATGCTGACGAATTTAAAGAATTAGTGAAAACGTTAGTGCGTATGGAGGGGCAAGGTTTAGTTGTTCGTTCTCGCTCTAATCGTTATGGCTTGCCAGAGCGTATGAATTTACTGCGAGGTAAATTTATCGGGCATGCGAAAGGCTTCGGCTTTGTTACACCTGATATTGAAGGGATGGATGATGTTTTCATTCCACCGCATGAAGTAAACGGTGCAATAAACGGTGATATCGTACTTATCCGTGTGTTAAAGGAATCATTCGGCGATCGCCGTGAAGGAACAGTGACAAAGGTAGTAGAACGAGGACAAACAAGCTTTGTCGGGACGTTCCAAGCAAATCGAGGCTTTGGCTTTGTTGTGTTAGATGACAAAAAACTACCGATGGACATTTTCATTGCTAAAGGTGATACGTTAGGAGCTGTCGACGGACACAAGGTTGTCGTTGAGGTGGCTACTTGGCCAGAGGATTTAAAATCAGCTACAGGCTATATTACGAAAATTTTAGGGCACAAAAATGACCCAGGTGTTGACATTCTATCTATTTTATATAAGCATGACATTCCACCTGAATTCCCAGAAGAAGTGGTTGCTGTTGCACAAAGTGTGCCAGATGAAATTACAGCGGCAGATTTAGAAGGTCGCCGTGATTTACGTCATGAAACGATTGTGACAATCGATGGTGCTGATGCAAAGGACTTGGATGATGCTGTAACCGTAACGAAAAACGTAGACGGTACTTATAAACTAGGCGTACATATTGCAGACGTTAGTTATTATGTAACTCAAGGCTCTGTAATAGATATCGAAGCTTATGATCGTGCGACGAGTGTATATTTAACAGACCGCGTTATTCCGATGATTCCACATCGACTATCGAATGGCATCTGTTCATTAAATCCACAGGTTGACCGTTTAGTACTGTCTTGTGAAATGATTATTGATGCAAATGGTAATGTCATTTCACATGAAATTTTCCAAAGTGTCATTAAAACGACAGAACGTATGACATATAAAGACGTATACAAGATTTTAGAGGAGCAGGACAAGGAGTTAATGGCCCGCTATGAGCCACTAGTACCAATGTTTAAACATATGGCTGAGCTGTCAAACATTTTACGTACTAAACGTGAAATGCGTGGTGCTATTGACTTTGACTTTAAAGAATCTAAAGTGATCGTGGACGAAGATGGCTGGCCAATCGATATTGAATTACGTGAACGTACAGTAGCTGAGAAATTAATTGAAGATTTCATGCTAGCGGCCAATGAAACAGTAGCAGAGCATTTCCATTGGATGAATGTACCGTTCCTTTATCGTATTCACGAAGATCCAAAGCCAGAAAAGCTACAACGCTTCTTTGAATTTGTCACGAACTTCGGTATTTTAATAAAAGGTACAGGAAACACTGTACATCCGAAAGCGCTACAAGATGTATTAAAAGCCATTGAAGGCATGCCTGAGGAGCCTGTTATTTCAACAATGCTTCTACGCTCGATGCAACAGGCAAAATATTATCCTGAAAGCTTAGGCCACTTTGGTTTATCAACTGATTTCTATACACACTTTACGTCACCAATTCGCCGTTATCCGGACTTAATCGTGCATCGTTTAATTCGAACGTATTTAATTAATAAAGATACGTCGAGAGAAACAGTTGCACAGTGGGGCATGGCAATGGATGAAATTGCGGATCATACGTCAGAGCGTGAACGCCGTGCTGTCGATGCAGAGCGCGATACGGATGCGCTGAAAAAAGCACAATATATGTCCGATAAAATTGGTGAGGAGTTTGAAGGGATCGTATCGTCTATTACAAACTTCGGGATTTTCGTGGAGCTTCCAAATACGATCGAAGGACTTGTTCATATTAGCAATATGACAGATGACTACTATCGTTTTGACGACCGTCAAATGATTATGATTGGTGAACGTACAAATCGTCAATTCCGTATCGGGGATGAAGTAACAGTACGTGTAGCAAATGTTATTATTGAGGAGTCATCGATTGACTTTGAAATCGTCGGAATGGTAACGTCGTATGGACGAACTCGAAAAGCAGCACCAACTGTTATTCACGCACGTAAAAATTATAGCGAGAACAAGGGCGAACGTAGTAGTCGTGGCAATCGCAGAGGCGGACGCAACGAAGAAGAACGAGGCGGACGTGGCAGTCGCAGTGGTCGCAACGAAGATGAAAGAAGCGGACGTGGCAGTCGTAGTGGTCGCACTGAAGAAAGACAAGGCGGACAAGGAGAGCGACGTGAAAGCGACTGTGATCCACGAGGACGCCGCAAAGATGGCTCAAGCCCAGGCCCTAAAAAAGGCGTAAAGCAAAAGCAGAAATTCTACGAAGGCGTTGCAAAAAAAGGCAAAAAGAAAAAATCAAAACGTAAATAAAAGAAAGGCGAAAGCACCAATATCACTTTACTGGTGCTTTCGCTTAATCAATAATAAAGCAGGTACTCCCTGCTAACCTTTAAGTAGAGGGTGAATTTATATGGCAAAAGGTACTGGGAAAGTATTAGCACAAAACAAAAAAGCCGGGCACGACTACTTCATTGAAGAGACAATCGAAGCGGGCATGGTGCTAACGGGCACAGAAATTAAATCCATCCGTGCAGGAAGGGTCCAACTAAAAGAATCCTATGTACAAATCCGCAGCGGTGAAGCATGGATTAACAATATGCATGTCAGCTCATTCGAACAAGGCAACCGTTTCAATCACGACCCACTACGCGCCCGCAAATTGCTGCTACATAAAAAGCAAATCGGCGAGTTAGTCGGTGCCGTAAAACGTGACGGCTACACAATTGTCCCATTAAAAATGTACATTAAAGACGGCTACGCCAAGCTATTAATCGGCGTCGGCAAAGGGAAAAAAGATTACGACAAACGTAACGACATGCGCAAAAAAGAAGCGAAACGCGACATGGAACGCGCCTTCAAATCGAAAAACCAATAATAATAGATTGTTAGAAAGCTCACTATTTTCGGATGGTGAGCTTTTTGTATGTGGGTTGTGTGAGGTGGATGGATAGAATTTTCAGGGCTTGTTCTAAAGGACGTCGATTTAAAAATATAATAAAGGATAAACAACTTTACCGCATATAGGAGGTAATGAACATTCTTACAATACGACGAAAATTTATGTTTATGAACATAGAGCACATTTATTTTGCCGAAGAACGCAATAATGCCAGTGAAAGAAAAAAGCTAGTTTGCTACCATCAAACAAAGCGACCTGCACAATCGCTCCAAACTCAAAAGACACTGCAAATCATGCTACAGCAAGATGAAGAAATCCTAGTAGCGAATTTATCAAAAATGAATCGCTATATGCTACGCCGCGCCAAAAAAGAGCCCTATGAAGTCATCGTAAAAGAAAACCCTTCTAATCAAGAACTATTGGAATTCCAGCAATTTTACAACGCCTTTGCCAAAATAAAAAATACAGATCGCGTTCAAAAATTTCATATGCAAACCTTAAAACTACTTCGCGAAAAAGGCGCACTCGTCTATACAAAGCTCCAAAACGACAAAGGTGAGGCACTGTGCTATCGGCTTTACATAGTCGATGAAGATATCGTCTTTAATTTATATACAGGTACCGCTGTCTGGATCAAGGATAGACCAGATTTAAAGCAACAAATCCGCTTCGCCAATCGGTATTTACTTTGGGAAAATATCATGATGTTCCGAAGCAAAGGCTACGCACGCTATGACTTCGGCGCAGTAACGAACAAGGAGGAAATTAATGAATTCAAGGTAGGCTTTGGTGGACAAGAAGTAGAGGTCTATTACGGCTATCTCACAGATTCCAGATTAGGAAAGCTGATTTTACGATTAAGAGATTTGAAATTCAAGATCATTAAATAAAAAAAATTGATTTAGCCAATTTTTTCTATCGTAGCGGGACACTTGAACTATAGCAAGATTTGTTTTATAATATGAATTACTGATTGCCAGATTACATGGAAGCGTACTTTTAAGCTCCCACCGTACTAGAAGAAATTCTAGCTCCTTTGCTTGAACGAAGCAACATGCTTCGATTCATATTCAAGGGGACGTTACGGATTCGACAGGGATGGTTCAAGCTTTGGTCGCGCGTCGGAGGTCTCGGCTCCGTCATCAACGGAAGTTATATAATAACTGGCAAACAACAAAACTTAGCTTTCGCAGCGTAAGCTCTTAAGCGCTCTGCCTCTCTATCGCCCATGTAGAGAACGTAGGGCCCAACTTTAGTGGGATACGGTCGATGGTGCCACCTGAGTCACCGACAAGAGATTTCCAGGTTAGCGTACAGGACGCCTGTTTGTCGGCATAATGCTACGTGAATCGTAAATAGGCAAACTACACGCGTAGAAGCTGAAGTATTGGAGTTTCTGGACGCGGGTTCGACTCCCGCCGTCTCCATATTACGAAATCAATGGATTTCAAACAATGTTAAAACCCTTGTATATCAAGGGTTTTTTATTTTCTTCTGTTTCATTTAATTTTAATCCATTTCAAATGGATGTAGTCAAATACGTAGTCAAAAAATGCACAATACGTAGTCAAAAACAGATCACATATTTAGGTAGTTTTCGAATTTTTGAATCGCTTCAGCTTTTGCTTTTTCAGTTACGTGAGCATAGATATCCATCGTGGTTTTGACGTCTGAGTAACCTAAACGATCTTGGACTTCTTTGATACTAGCTCCCGCCTCTAATAAGAGAGAGCAGTGCGTATGACGTAATCCATGTGTAGTAACTTTTTTGAGTACATATTTTTCTTGGACTTGTAAAATCCATTTTCTAGTCTTCGTTGGCTGCAAGTATTCATTACGATTGTTACTAAATACTAATTGGCCCTTTTTCAAAGTATTATAACCAATAATCAAATAATCCTCTTGTTGTTGCTTCTTCCATCGTTTAAGAATCTTTAGAGTTTCTTCATCCATTTTAATTGTTCTCGATGTAGCAGTCTTTGTCGATTTTTCATATAGAGCGTTATCTTTACCTCTGGAAATAGCTTTATTTATAGTGATTTCTTGATTAATAAAATCAATGTCATTCCATGTTAAGGCCAGGGCTTCACCTTTGCGCATACCACTAAAAGATAGAAGACGGAAGAAAGCGAAAGCTTTGTAGTTATTTTCTTTTTCTAAGCTAGCAAGGAATTCTACTAATTCTTCTTTTGTATAGAAGTTTTCAAACTCAGTAATAGAATCCATATATTTAAGTTTCCGCTTATTAGGAAGGTCCACTAAAGCAAAAGGATTATTTTTTATATAGTCGCGTTTAATCGCAAAGTCCAAAACTTTAGCTGCATAGGCTTTAACCATTTTGAAATTTTTTAATTTAGACGCCCATTGATCTACTGAACATTGACATAAATCTACATTCAATTTATCAATTTTGTAAATTCCTAGAGTTGGCAAAATATGATTTTTGAAAATCCTCGTTGTTTTAATAAAGGTACTTTCTTCAACTGTTTTTTCATATTGCACAACCCAGAGATTATAAATATCTTGGTATGTTTCTATAACAACAGATTTAAATGTACCTTTACCTATTTCTAATTTTAGACGAGCAATCTCTAATTTTGCTTCTTTTAGCGTTTTAAAGCCTCTTCTAGTCGTTCTTTGCTGTTTTCCAGTTAGAGGATTCGTGCCAACATATAGCTGAAATTGATAACGTTTCTGTCCATTCTTTAGGACGTAGCTTTCAATAGTAGAACTTTTCCTTTTTTCCATTATTAATTCCTCCCTCTATAAATGTTGGTATATCAACGGTTTGACCCGTTTTTAAGATAGT